>CAZAHS010000104.1:0-8162 GCA_964484855.1 uncultured Sphingomonadaceae bacterium
TCAGGCTCAAATTTCTGCGCTTTCATGCGCGCCATATCGACAAAATTATCAGCCAGAGACAGGGTCCGCTTGGCCTGAAGGCGAATACGATCGGCTATATCCGGTTCTACTGCTGGTTTTTCTTTTGCTTTATCGCCGCGATCCAGCAGCGCCAATATCGCGGCTTGCGGTCCGCGCATATCATGGGAAAGCAGTTGCAAAACCTCTTCGCGCTGTTGATTGGCAAGGCGGATAGTCGTGATGTCAGCGAAATACAGGATATGCCCCAAATTTTCATTTTGATCGGACAATATGGGCGCACAGCGAACAGCAAAATGATGGCCATTACGTGTTTTGAAAATGTGATATTCAATATCAGCGGTATTTTCGCTCATGGCGTCAGAAAGATAGCTGCTCAAAGCTGCAAAATCCTGCTTATGTGCAACGCCAGCCAGCAATTCCTTAATGGCCATATTGTCACCAATATTGCCGAGCAATTCTTCCGCAACATGGTTGTTCATCACCACATTGCCTTGCTGGTCTGTCACCAACATAGGGTCTGGCAGATGCTCCAATGTATCGGTAACGAAACGCCGCATATCACGTAATTTGCGAATGGCCATGGCAAGCCGCTCAGCCTGTTCGGTCACTATATCGGCTGGCGCACGGCGATTATCTATGGGGGGCACAACTGCGACACCTGCATCCATGCGGCTGAGTTCACGGCCCATATAATCGCTGGTCGCTTGCAATCGTCGCCACCCCCATAATGGATAAACAAGAGCGATGGCGATCAACGCGGTTACTGGCGGAAACCATATTTGCATTTGGAACAGGGCAACACTGACCAGCAAAATTGCTGCGATCAGAAGGATGGCAATGATAATGACCGTGCGTGGCCGCGCCCGCCAAAGTATGATGAGCAATATCCAAAGCGGCATCAGCGATAATATTATGCCGCTGATAAAGGGTATATTTGATATAAAATTATTTTGTATCAGCGCTTCTAATGCATTGGCCATAACCACGATGCCAGGCGCCAAAGCCCCATTTACAGCCGGTGTGCGGTGCTGGTCCCCCAAACCGGCTGCTGTTGCGCCAATAAGCACCATTTTATCATCAAAAAATTGCGATGGGATTTGCCCATTTGCAACCTGCGCAAAGGACACAGTCTTAAAATCAGATTGCGGCATAAAAGGCAACGCTTTGGGCGTTTCGCAATCTTCACCGGCCAGCTCTGTAGTGGTCTTGCCAGTTTTGTGTGAGAGGGTCGCAAGAATGAGATAGGGTATTTTTTCTCCATCAGTCTCAACACACAGGTTGAGCCGCCTTATTACCGTATCGTTATCTGCATCCAGATTAACATGACCTAAGGCGACCGCTGCTTTTTCCAGCGGCTTTAAGGGTTTAAGTTTGTCAAATCGTCGCCCGTTTAGGCCCGGACCCTGCAATTGTAAGGGCAGGATAGTGCGCGCATTACGGGCAAGTGCATCTGCAAGCGCTTGGTTTTCCTGCGCAGTTCCCGCATTTTCTGTAAACAGGACATCAAGTGCGATAGCAGATGCGCCGCCATTGGCGATATTATCCAGAGCAGGGGCATATGTATCGCGCGTCCATGGCCAACCGCCCAGTTCGGCAAGACTGTCTTCATCAATTTTGACAATTAATATTTCGCCCGATGGGCTCGCACCCTGCCATTCCATAGCAAAGTCATAGATTAGCAAATCAAACCGCTCGACAGTGCGGTAATATTGAAATGCAATGATCATTGCCGTCGCCAATAACGCAATGATGAGCCATTCGAAAATCAAACGGGTTCTTAGCGTCATGGATTGACCATATATTGGGGCTCGACCCTAATTTAACCGTTGGTGATGTATTTTATATGGGCTTAATCAGCAGCAATTGTAAAGGTTTCAAGATCGGTCCATGCCGCATCAATTTCCCCGCCGCCATAAAGATAGGTGCCAACGCGCCAATAATATTGGCCAGCAGGCAGCGCCGAGACGGAGATTTTTGTCTGTGTAAGTGCCGCTTCATCAACCAATGGCGGGCTATCGCCAGTTGAAAAACTATCACTTGCTTTTTCTTTCGCAGAAAAAAGCTGGAAGCGATATAATTTGCGCTCTTTCCCGCCTGCTGTCCAACGGAAGGCAAAGGCGTCAGCTTCCTGCGCGGCTTGCGCGGAAACGGTATTGAGGCGTCTGCGAAAAGCTTGTTTTACGGGCAAACCTTCCAAACCTGTTTTGGAAAATGCCGTTATTTTCGCAAAATAATTGCCATTATCCAAATTGCTAACAGCAAGCTTTGGGGCATCATTTTCCGCTTCTGCAACAATATCAATAAAACCGCTATCACGCGCAACAACAAGGCGATAGCGCCGTGCTCCTTCGACTGGTGCAACTGCTATAGCTATGTTTTCATCACGCTGAAGGCCCTGTCCACCCAAAATTTGGGGTGCAGGTAACAGAGCTTCTGTTTTTAGGCCCTGATCGGTTATCGCTGCACCAAATCCGGGGCGAAGACCAGTGCCGCCATTACCATCTGTGGCTATTTGAAGCCCGCCCTCAATAAGCTCAGCAAAAGATTGATTGCTTACAGGGTCAAAACGGTTGCGAAAATCCGTGCCGCGAACGGCAGAGACGGCGGCCGGAGTGCGTACTCTATAACGATCTTCCGCTTTGCGCGCGGGCTGCACTTTTGTGCGAATGCCGCCTTCGTCCAGCGCATATTCAATATCAATACTGTCATTGAGCAAAATACGGCGCAATTTGATAATGCGCATCACGCTGTTTGACGGCATGGTTATGACAGACCCATCACTGGTTGAGAGTGACAAGGAGGAATCTGCGCCAGTCGCTAATCCCACACCTTCTTTTATTGCTTCGTTTAATTTGGGCGCGCGCGGCTGCGGGCCTATGCCGGCCACGCGAACAATACCGCGAAAAGCGATGACATCTGCGCTTTCATTACGGAATTTCAATATTTTATACGGAATTTTTAGAACAGTACCGACGGGAATGCGGCGCGGATTAGATATTTTGTTAAGCCGCTGTACGGTAAGATAATCACGCTTCTGACGGAAATATTTTGATGCAAGATTGAGCAAAGTATCGCCGCTGCGGAAGCGATAGGATATGGTTTCGCTGCTTTGCGCAGCCGCATTAACGGTCTGCGCATTGCTATAGCTGAGCGGCAATACCGCCACTATAAGCGCTAATAAAATCAATGCCCAATGATGATATTTAAGGTTCATTCTTCAGTCGCCATCGTTTCTAAACGGTAACCATAGCCGAAAACCGTGAATATACGAAATCCGTTTTCTGGTTTTAACAAAAGTTTGGAGCGCAAACGAGAGACATGCATGTCAAGCGTGCGTGTTGCAAGATCAACATTGGTGCGCCAAATTGTTTCCATAATATAGGCACGTGATAGGCTGCGATCGCGATTTTTGAACAGCAATTCCGCCAATTCAAACTCTTTCGCCGTTAGCTCGACGCGATGTTCATCAAATGAAATTTCCTGCTCCATACGATCAAGCATATATTTGCCAAATGTAAGGCTTTTGGCCATCGAATTTTGCGGCTGCGAGCGGCGTAATAGCGCCTCTATACGCGCGGCGATGACATTTTCATCTTCCGGCTTGGTGACATAATCATCCGCACCGCTTTGCAAGGCCATGGTAATGTCCTGCTTAGCCGAGCGGCTGGTCATCATAATAATCGGCGGTGCATCGGTCATTTTATCGCTGACCCACTGAATGACATCAAGGCCTGTTTTGCCTGGCATATTCCAGTCAACCATAACCAAATCAAAAGTATCACGTAGCAAAGACGTTACAAGCCGTTCGCCATCCGAAAAACGGACAACGACGTGATTCATACCTGTTATGATGCGCTCAAGAAAATCCAAAATTTCTTTATCGTCATCAGCTATTGCAATTCGCATTCAACATTCCCTCACAGACCATATTTAGCTATTTGAAATTTTCTAAGCTTTACACGCAAAGCTAAGTACAAATCTACACTTCAAAGGCGAGTGTTACGAAGCTTTACATAGCTTAACGGCAGGAATTTGAATTTATCTAATCCAAAATGGATTTTCTTTGGGAGCCGCCTTCCGGCGTCTGCGGCAAATGCATATGTCTGCTGAAACAATATATTTATTTTATCGAGCAGAAAATATGGCTGGGGTGGCAGGGATCGAACCTGCGAATGCCGATACCAAAAACCGGTGCCTTACCACTTGGCCACACCCCAGCATCACGCTTTATGTTGCGAGAAAGGCGCTATTATCGTCTTTATTCGCATTGGGCAAGGGGGTGATTGCACAGAATCCGAACAATTTAGCGATTGTCATTAAATGCGCACGAACCAGCCATGCGGATCATTGGCTTTGCCGGTCTGAATATTGACCAGACGGCTACGCATACGCGTCGCAATTGGGCCTGTTTCGCCCGATCCTATGTCAAAGCTGCCATTAGCTGATTTTACGGTGCCCACCGCTGTTACAACTGCAGCAGTGCCGCATGCCAAAGTTTCCAAGAGCTTGCCGCTTTGGGCATCTGCGCGCCATTCATCAAAGCTATAAGGGCGCTCTATTACCTCTAACCCATCATCACGCAATAATTGCATAAGCGAATCGCGGGTAATGCCGGGCAAAATAGTGCCCGTGAGTGGCGGAGTAATGACATGGCCATCATCCATCACGAAAAACAGGTTCATGCCGCCCAGTTCCTCGACCCATTTCTTTTCTGCAGCATCTAGGAAAACAACCTGATCGCAATTTTGCGCAATGGCTTCTGCCTGTGCGGGCAGGCTGGCCGCATAATTGCCGCCGCATTTTGCTGCGCCTGTGCCGCCTGGCGCTGCGCGTGAATATTGCTCTGTGGCCCAGATGGTAACGGGCTTGGCCCCGCCCTTAAAATAGGCCCCAACAGAGCAAGCAATCACCAGAAACAAATATTCCCTGGCAGGGCGGACGCCCAGAAATGCCTCACTAGCGAACATGAAGGGGCGCAAATATAATGCGCCGCCTTCCATATGCGGTATCCATGCGCGGTCAATATCAACCAACTGGTTGACCGCTTGCAGGAACAGCGCTTCGGGAATTTCCGGCATCGCCAACCGGCGGGCAGAATTCTGAAAGCGGCGGGCATTTTGTTCGGGGCGAAACAGCGCGGCCTCTCCACCCGGAAGGCCATAGGCCTTCATGCCCTCAAAAATCTCTTGCGCATAATGCAATACTGCTGTTGCCGGGTCGAGCGATAGCGGGCCGCGTGGGCAAATTTGTGCATCATGCCAGCCCTTATCATCGCTATAGCGTATCATCGCCATATGGTCGGTAAAAAGGGTACCGAAACCGGGATCTTTCAAACGCTCATTGCGCTCTGCATCGGGCATGGCATTAGCATTTTTCTCAATCCGAAAGTCCAGCATATCTGTCTGTGCATCTGTCATAACTGATTACCGTCTCTCAAAATAAATATTAGCATCATGCAGCCTATTATACGGCCAACGGGCTTTGCAGTTACGCGGTATTACGGGGCAACTGCTTGCAATCCTGTAAATCTGCTGTCACTTTACGTCAATATGTCTGACCCATATTCGCGCAACCAGCAACCGGTAAGAAGCAAATCTTCTGCATCCCCCCTTTTTCTGAGAGAGGAAGAGGTAAGGCGCGGCGTTGAATTGCTCTATTTTGGTTATACACGCCTAACCAAAACCATTGATGATGAATTGGCCGAGCAAGGATTGGGAAGGGCGCATCACCGAGCGCTTTATTTTATTGCACGGGAACCTGATTTGCCGGTCAGCCAGCTCTTGCGCCTTTTGGCCATAACCAAACAATCTTTGGGCCGTGTGCTAACCGAATTACAGCAGCGCGATTTGATTGAAACCCGTAAAGGCATGCGCGACCGGCGGCAGAAACTGCTGAGGCTCACCAGCAGCGGCAAAAAAATGGAGGCAGAATTGTTCGATATTTTGCGCAAACGCCTTTCCGCAGCTTATGCTGCGGCCGGACAAGATAATGTAACGGGTTTCTGGCGCGTGCTGGAGGGGCTTGTGCCAGAGCAAGACCGCGAATTGGTGAGCTATCTTGGCGGCGCGAATCGCGTTTAGGCATATTGTCTCATCGCTCTGCCCTTAAGGCGCAGCAAGCGGATCAACTTCGCGCAAAGGCCCTGCGTCAATTGGCAGTGTTTCGTGATATTGCGGTGCGACACGTTTTTGGCTTTGCTGCTCATAGGCATAGCCGGCTTTTAATACCGCGTGATCGTTCCATTGTGCGCCGATAAAGCTTATTCCAACCGGCAGCCCCTCAACATAGCCCATAGGGACCGTCAAATGGGGATAGCCCGACACCGCTGCTAACTGGCTCTGACTGGGGCCGGAAAAACTGTCACCGACCGCCAGATCAGATAGCCAGGCTGGCCCGCGTGTAGGCCCGACCAAAAACTCTACGTCATTATCTTTTAGCAACCGGTCAATGCCCTCTGGCCCCGCCAAGCGTTTGGCTTTTGCCAGCGCTGCACGATATTCAGGGCTATCCAGACCGTCTTTGCTTTGGGCCAATAAAAACAGTTCTTGCCCAAAATATCGCAATTCTGTGTCCTTATGGGCTTTATTAAAGGCGATAAGGTCAGCCAAAGTGCGATGCGGATTGCTGGCTGGTGTGCTGGCCAGATAGGCATTCATATCGGCCTTTAATTCGGTCATTAAAACTTCAAATTCAGCCTCGCCCAGACCATCAAATCCGCTGCGGCTATCCTCTATATCAACCAGCACTGCGCCTGCTTTTTCAAGATCGGCCAGTGCCGCTTCAAAAACCGCTGCTGTGTCTGCTTGATCGCCAATCCGGTCACGCAATATGCCGATGCGTACGCCTTTAAGATAGTCGGGCGATAGGCCAGCGGCAAAATCGGTTTTATAGCTGTCTGCTTTGGCGGTTGCGCTGTCTGCGCTGTCACTGCCTGCCATTGCGGAAAGCATTAATGCTGCACCCTTGACGGTGCGGGTCATTGGCCCGGCAGTGTCTTGTGTGTGGCTGATCGGCACGACATGGGTGCGGCTCACCATGCCGACGGTCGGCTTAAAACCGACTACGCCATTGGTGGATGCGGGGCAGGTGATGGAGCCATCGGTTTCTGTGCCGACTGCTCCCGCGCCCAGGCTGGCCGCTGATGCTGCGCCGCTGCCCGATGAGGAGCCGCAGGCATTGCGGTCAAGCGCATAGGGGTTTTTCACCAATCCGCGCACGCTGGTCCAGCCGCTAATTGAATTATTGGAGCGGATATTGGCCCATTGTGAGAGATTGGCCTTGGCAATGATGATTGCCCCCGCCGCCTTCAAATTGGCCACTAAAGGCGCATCGCGGTCTGTCACATTGTCGATAAGCGCATAGGAGCCAGCGGTCGTCGGCACAGGGCCGGTGGCATCAATATTGTCTTTTATAATGATGGGCACACCGTGCAGTGGTCCGCGCAATTTGCCCGCCTTGCGCTCGGCATCAAGGCGGCGCGCCTGCACCAGCGCATCGGGCATAACCGCAATGATGGAGCGCAGTTCAGGGCCATTGCTATCAATGGCTTTGATACGCGCCAAATATCCGTCAACCAACTGGGCAGAGGTATATTTGCCGCTTTCCATATCAGCGATCATTTGCGGGATAGAAATCTCTTCGACGTTGAGAACAATATCTGCCGCATCAGTAACAGGCTGGGTAGGGAGCGCGCCCTTTTGCGCAAAAGCCGCGCCGCTGTTTGCTGCAAGGGATGCAGCCACAATCGCTGCGCATGATAACAAGTGGCGAGATTTAAATTGGCGATACATTTGCGGGCAAGATCCTTCATGAGCATTGGGAAAGCCTAGGTCCTGACCCCAATAGCAATGTTATGAGAAGATGATATATGCGCTTTGCGGCGTCTGCAAAGTGCTTCATTAATTACTGCGCGGATATTCGCACATCTTGCGCAAAAAATGAGAGGGGCCGCAGCATGTTTGTGTGTTACAAACTGCTACGACCCTTCGCATGGTCAGCGGCCGGAAGTGCCGCCCCCCGTGAATATTTTTGTGGCTGTTTAGCCAACAAATCCCTTACACGAATGGACTATTCCGACCTCTAAAACTGCTGAACCATGAGACATCGGATCACCTCCTTTCATATTGTTGAATACCATTGCC
>CAZAHS010000105.1:0-8118 GCA_964484855.1 uncultured Sphingomonadaceae bacterium
ACGCCCAAATCGCTTTGACCATAGCGCGAAACAGAACGTATATCGACAAAACTGCCTGCGCCATCTGTGTCGGGTATAGCACGCAGGACAATGTCATCCTCAAATTTTTGCAGAGCCACTTCCTCTGTAGCTTCAAGGCGGCCATTAATCGGGTCTGCCATAGCAATCTCCCAATCATTATCGCGCGCAATTTGTTCGGCGCGTTGAATGGTCAGGCCGACAGGTTGAAAGACGTGCAAAGTCTGCAAATCGGGGTAAAGCTCCCCATGAATGGCGCGCCAACGCTCTAGCGCATCCATGCCAAGAAATTTGGGATCTTCTTTACCGGGAATATCCTTAAAATTATCATCACGCCGATTGAGTGTTGCAAAGCGCGGTGGATTGTTAAGATTGGTCGAAATGTCATGCAAAGGATTGGCTGTCGCCTTAGGGATTTGCACAGCGATATAGCCAACATAGCCGCCCGCAAGAACCAGCGCGGCAATACAGGCCCAAAAGATGCGCTTACCCTCTTTGCGGTAATAAAATAACACCAGAAGCGTGAACAATATCACGGCTAAAGCCAAGAAAAATGCAGCAGTTAGCGCTTTAATTCCGGTTGGCTGGCCCCACCAACGCTCACCGGCACCAACCGCGCCAATCAATGCTATACCAACAGCCAATACACCCATAAGCAGGGCAAAGCGCGATAGCCAGATTGACCAATGATGCTTGCGCGCAACAGACGCTTCAAATTTTTCAATCGCATCCAGATTATCGGACAATATTTTTCCCCATTTAGAATATTAGGCTGCATTTATCATGGCGTGATATGTGCAGCAAGATGTACTATCCGCGCTTATATATATTTGTTGCTTCATAATGAAGCAGCCGCAGATTGACGATGGCCGATAAACAGCAATATTTATTATGTCGGTTATAGGCCAGAGGGAATAAGAGAATGCCGACAAAAGAGACGCCCGAATTGACCGGTCTAGCCCCCGACCAAATCATGCAATTGCTGGATAATCAGACATCTCCTCCCGTGCATCTTTGGAACCCCGCACAATCTGGCGATAGCTTTATGCGCATTGACCGCAATGGCGCATGGTTCCATCGCGAAGAACCTATAAAACGGCCCGCCATGATAGCGCTTTTTTCCTCTATATTGCGGCGTGAGGATGATGGCCGCTATGCCCTGGTAACGCCATATGAGAAGCAATATATTATAGTGGAAGATGCCCCGTTTTTCGCAACAGATGTACGATATGATATGGTGAATGGCCTTCCCCAATTGGCTTTTCAACTTAACACGGGGCCATTGCTTATAGCGGATAAAGACCATCGCATTGAAGCGCGCGCAAATGGCGACGATGTGAAATTCTATGTTGAGGTAAGAAGCGGATTGCACGCTGCGCTAAACCGAAGCACACATTTTGCCTTGGTCAATTTGCTGCTCGACCAAAAACCCAGCGGCACCTTGCGCTATGCCGATCAGCTTCTAACCCTGCCATCGATCGCAGAAATAGATGCTATATGACATCTGACAAGGCTAGCGATAGCGTATTTATAGCGCGATTGCGCCGTGCATTGGAGAGCAAAACCAATGACACAATCGCATCTGATTTGCGCGATGAAAGCCATTTCGGTACACCTGAAAAAGGGTATAGAGACGCCGCTATTTTGATCGCCATCACCATGCGTGCCAAGCCTGGCTTGCTGCTTACCGTGCGCCCCTCCACCATGCGCGATCATGCTGGCCAAATCGCTTTTCCTGGCGGCAAAATTGACCGTGATGACAAAGATGCGGTTGATGCAGCTCTGCGCGAGGCGCATGAGGAGTTGGGCATAAAACCGGCGGATGTAAGCATTATAGGCACGGGTGAATTATACTTCACTGCCAGCGGCTTTGCGATTACGCCAGTTGTCGGTCTGGTCCCTGAAAATATAGCGATAACTCCGGACCCAAATGAAGTGGCCGACTGGTTTGAAATACCTTTTGATACCGTCATCACGCCGGGTGCGCTCAGCCGCAAAACAGCAATGTGGAAAGGCATGAAACGCGGCTATTATGATCTGGAGTGGAATGGTTATCGCATTTGGGGCATTACTGCTGGCATCCTTGCCAATTTGTCGCGTCAATATCATGATGCTATAAAAATCAGGCGCTAAAGAGATAAAATGACCGAAAAAAATAGCCCCTCTCCTGAAGGTTCATCGCAATATTTGCCGCAGCCTTTGCCATGGCATGACCGTGATGACCTTCTATCATTATGCCGTCTGCTCGATGGTGATGCCGGGCATGGATCGGGGGCGCGGCTGGTCGGCGGTGTTGTGCGTGATGCGCTTTTGGGCGTTAGCGCCAGCGATATTGATATTGCCACACCCTTAACCCCTGAAACGGTATCAAAGCTCGCGCAATCTGCGGGATTAAAAGTGATCCCGACCGGCATTGACCATGGAACGGTAACCATAATTTTGGCTAAAGGCTCTGTTGAGGTAACGACATTGCGTAGGGACGTCAGTACAGATGGGCGCCGCGCAACGGTCGCCTTTTCAAGCGATTGGAAAGAAGACGCAGCGCGGCGCGATTTCACCTTTAATGCGCTTTATGCGCAGGCAGAAAGTGGCCGATTATATGATTATTTTGATGGTGAAGATGATCTGAAATCAGGCGCGGTCAGATTTATCGGCAATGCTAAAGACCGGATTTGCGAGGATTATCTGCGCATAATGCGCTATTTCCGTTTCCACGCATTTTATGGGCGCGGACCCGTTGATACAGACACGCTTTCCATATGCACACAGTTAGCACCGCGCTTAACGGGTCTATCCCGCGAGCGTATTGCACACGAATTTCTGCGCCTGCTAATGGCTCCCTCTCCCGCCGATACGTTGCGCGCCATGTCACAGGCCAATATCTGGGAATATATTGCTCCTGAAATTTCTTCCAAAGGCATAAACCGTCTTGAGAATATAATCAGCAATGCCCAAAAGGCCGATATAAGCCTTAGTGCAATAGCGCGATTGGCCGCATTGCTTTCGCAAGAGCGCGCTGTTGCAGACAAAATGGCGGCCAAGCTTAGGCTATCACGCAAACAGCAAAAAATGTTGGTTAAATTGGTGACTGGCAAGCAGGAAAGTGCTGACGGCATTATTTCGCAAGCCTATTATAATGGCGCACAAACAGCATTAGAATTGGCCGCATTA
The DNA here is from genome assembly GCA_964484855.1 of uncultured Sphingomonadaceae bacterium. Taxonomy (GTDB): domain Bacteria; phylum Pseudomonadota; class Alphaproteobacteria; order Sphingomonadales; family Sphingomonadaceae; genus Alterisphingorhabdus. Next base: position 3,190 of record CAZAHS010000105.1, read on the forward strand.
AACGCCCCTTTATCACAGCTTTTGCTTGCCAAAACTGCTTTGGAAAATTGGGAAAAGCCTGTCTTCCCCATAAGCGGACGCGATGTTATAGCGGCGGGGGTCACGCCCGGCCCATTGGTATCACAGATTTTGCAAAGCGCAGAAAAGAGCTGGCTAGAACATGGCTGCCCGCCCATTAATAATAGTGCTGAATATATAAAACCTGTAATTGAAAAGGTTAGCGACAGCCAGAAGATGCAAAAACTCTAGGCGATTGATTGTTCCAAAAACGCATAAGCATCATCTGCACAAAGCGGTTTGGCATAATAATAGCCTTGGCCCGTTGAGCAGCCCAAAGCAGCCAATGTGCTTGATAATTCTTTGGTCTCTATTCCCTCTGCTGTGGTTTCCATGCCCAATGCGCTGGCGAGAGACAACACCGCACGAACAATCGCAACACGGTCGCGATCTTGCAGCATAGGCGTCACAAAACTGCGGTCGATTTTTAAGATATCAATGGGCAGTTTCTGGAGATATTCCAGATTAGAATAACCAGTGCCAAAATCGTCCATCGCCAAATGTGTATCAAGGCCTTTAAGAGCCTCCATCACTTTTTTTGCACGATCTGGATCACTGACAATCGCGCTCTCTGTTAGTTCTAATGTAAGACGGCTGCCTGAAAGGCCATTTATACGCATTGCCTGTTCAACAGAAAAAACCACATCATCATGCGCGAATTGCATAGCAGAAAGATTGACAGATATCCGTCCCGCAGGTGCAGCGGCCTTGCGCATATCCCAACTTTTTAATGTTTTTGCCGCCTCGAACAATGCCCAGCGCCCAAGCGGAACGATAAGCCCGCACTCCTCGGCAATCGGTATGAATTCTGTAGGAGAAATGGCACCCCTATCAGGATGATTCCAACGGGCCAATGCTTCAAAACCGATCACTTTGTCGGTCGAAAGGTCTATTAGCGGCTGATATGCCAACTCCAGAGCATCATTATCAAGTGCAATACGCAGATCATTTTCAAGTATGAAACGGTTGCGGGAAAAATCCAGAACAGCTTTACTATAATGCTCTACGCGGCCAGAGCTTTTCGCCTCTTTCAGCGCAATTTGCGCGTGCCGGATTTGATCTGAAGGATTGTTTGACTCATTATTATCAACCGCAATACCCATAGCCGCGCTAACGCTCACTGTAAGATTTGCAAGATGATAAGGCTCATCAAAAACCGAAGATATGCGCTTTGATATGGCAGGCAAATCGCCCATGCCGTTGCGCAAACTTACAAATACGCCAAATTCATTGCCGCCCATGCGCCCCAATATGTCATCTTCGCGAATAACATTGCGCAATCTGCTGGCCACTGTGAGTATTAACTCATCGCCGACTATAGCGCCTGCACATTCATTAACTTGACGAAAGCGGGACAAATCAATCGCGAAAATGGCAAAACGATCTTTGGATGATGTTTCGCTGGTCGCCCTGAGCGCATCCATTTTGTCTACCGCTTCATCGACAGCTTCTTCAAAGCCTGTGCGGTTATAAAGACCGGTTAGACTATCTGACAGCATCTCACGGTGCAAATTGCGGCGCACCTGCAATTCTGATGTACGGTCCACATAGCTGACAAGATATTTGCGCAGCGCATCATCTGCACTTAGCAACGCTATACTGATATCCAATTGCCTTGGGTCTACACCATCATCGCTTTGCCAAGTGAATGAAAATGAACCAGAATCATGGCCGCGCAGTCCTATAGCATCCCGCAGTTCTACCTGGCTTATAATCAATGCCTGCTTATCATTATTATGCGATGATATTGATCGCAAATCATTAAAAAGAGCATTTGATGCTTTAAGGATATATTCGTCATTTTCATCATGCTGCACAATGGCGGCTGCTACCGGCAGTGCATTAACCAGAAACTCAACCTCCAGAGCAACAACATGCTCATCAATGGCGAAATCGCCAGAAATTGGTCCTAATAATGACATCACATTCTATTAGCCAAAACACGTAAAAAAAACGCTAACCTGTATTTTATAATACAGAGTTTTTGCATTTCAGAGGGTTTTGTATTTCAGATGCGCAGCCCATTAAATTTGCTTAATCATCAAAACGGTTTGATCGCGGAAAACCATTGGGCGGCAAACGCCCCGCCGCACCGCGTGCCACTTTCCAGAGGCCAATATCGGTTTCTGTGCGCCGCCGCCCTGTTTCACCGCCCATGGTCCAGCTAAGTCCATCGGCAAAGCAAAATGCGATAGCATCTGATAGACCACCATCACGATATCGCTGTAATTGAACGCCCTGTCCGCGCGCCATTTGCGGCAAGTCAGCAAGCGCGAAAATAACCAGCTTACGGTTATCGCCAATGGCGGCTATATGGTCGGCATTATCAGGCATAATACGTGCAACTTTTAAGCGTGCATCGCCTTTCAAATTGACAATCTGCTTGCCCTTGCGGGTTTCCGACATCACATCCTCTGCAGCGAGCTTAAACCCGCGGCCATTATCCGCGACGACCAGAAATTTATCGTCCGGAACAAAGACCAGAACGCTCATAATATTAGCGTCATTATCAATATCGAGCATGGACCGCACAGGCTCTCCAAAGCCCCTTGCCCCAGGCAGTTTATCTACGCCCAGGCTATAGAAACGGCCATTATCAGTTATCAGGATCAGGCGATCGGTAGTCTGCGCATGAAGCGCAAAAGCCGGGCCATCGCCCTCTTTAAATTTGGTCAGGTCATCGCGCGAAAGGTCTGCATGACCCTTCATTGCCTTAATCCAACCCCGCGTTGAGAGGATAACCGTTGCCGGTTCTTTCTCTATCATCGCTTCCAACGGGATCTCACGCGCTGCGCCGGCCTCTTCCAATTGGGTGCGTCTTTTGCCCAAAACTGTGTCCTCGGCATAAGCTTTGCGCATTTCGGCAAGGTCGCGCTTCATGCGTGTTCGCTGACGTGCTTCGCTATCAAGCAGCTTTTGCAGCTCCTCACGTTCTTTTTCCAGCGCATCGCGCTCGCGCTTCAGCTCCATTTCTTCAAGCTTGCGCAAGGAACGTAGCCGCATATTCAAAATGGCTTCGGCCTGCCTATCTGTGAGAGCAAACTCGGCCATCATAATCGGCTTTGGCTCATCCTCATTGCGGATAATCTCAATAACCCTATCAAGATTAAGAAAGGCGATAATATAGCCGCCGAGCAGCTCCAACCGGTTATTGATATTGTCCAACCGGTGCTGGCTCTTACGCTGAAGCACGATGAATTGATGCGCAAGCCAATGCTGCAAAATCTCTTTTAGCCCCATGACCGAGGGCGCGCGTATCGCATCAAGTACGTTCATATTGAGCGAAAAGCGTGTTTCCAGATCGGTCATCCGGAACAGGCTATCCATCAAAATATCAGGCTCAACGGTGCGGCTGCGCGGCTCCAGCACGATACGGATATTCTCATCCGACTCATCGCGTATATCGGCCAAAATAGGCAGTTTTTTGTCGAGCACCAAATTGGCAATTTGCTCAATCAACTTGCCTTTTTGCACCTGGTAGGGAATTTCGGTGATGACAATCTGCCATTGCCCGCGCCCCATATCCTCCTTTTCCCAGCGCGCCCGCAGGCGGAAGGAACCACGGCCAGTGCGATAGGCTTCAGAAATGACCTCTTTGCTGTCTGGCAAAATGCCGCCAGTGGCAAAATCCGGCCCATGAAATACCTCTATCAGGCTTTCATGGCTCACATTTTTGTCGTCAACGACCAGCAGCGCCGCATCAATAATCTCTGCAACATTATGCGAGGGAATAGATGTCGCCATGCCCACGGCAATGCCCGCTGCACCATTGGCCAGCAAATTGGGGAACAGGCCGGGCAAAATCTCCGGCTCTTCATCCTCTCCATTATAAGTTGGCAGAAAATTGACCGTGCCCTCATTCAGGCCATCCATCAATTCAATGGCGGTTTGTGTCAGGCGCGCTTCTGTATAGCGATAGGCAGCGGCATTATCGCCATCAATATTACCAAAATTGCCCTGCCCATCAACCAACGGGTAACGCAAAGCAAAATCCTGCGCCAAGCGCACCATAGCATCATAAACTGCCTGATCGCCATGCGGGTGATATTTACCGACCACATCGCCAACCACGCGGGCGCATTTTTTATACCCGCTTTTAGGATCAAGCTTCAAACCGCGCATCGCCCAGAGCAGACGGCGGTGAACCGGCTTTAATCCATCGCGAACATCAGGCAGAGAGCGCGCAGTAATGGTGGACAGCGCATAGACCAGATATCGCTCTGACAAGGCGTCATCAAAGGATGTCGGCAAAATATTGGGGTTACCCTCGCCGTCATCATCCAGTTCAATATCGGTTACATCATCACTCATTGCCTAAGCAGTTAGCAGCGCAGCGCAGACTTTGCGAGATTACTTTCATGAAAACTGTGGAAGCGGGAGTCTTTTCTTAATTCTCGAAACTTCATAATATATCAAACCAGTCAGGCTCTATGCTCACACCCTCGCGCTCATTATCCCAAATGATGGACATGATCCACCAGCGCCCTTTTGCGCCGATAATGCCATCATGCCAGAGATGAATCATATTAATCCCGCGAAAGATTACATCCTCACTTTCAGGATCATCCTTCGCCAAATAGGATGAAAAGACATGCGCAATCTGGCCGAATATCTGGGTCTTACGCGCCGTTTCCACTTCATAAAAACTGCGCCCAGCCAGCAAGGGAATGGTGGCATCGCGAAAGCCATCAAAATCAAAACAATACGCTATAGGCTGGCCGTCTATGATACGGGTGCGGGTAATCAGTGCAGAGGGATGATAGATTATTTTGTCCCGTTCCCAGTCCTGACCGCCATCTGGCCCTGAAATGCAATCGTAAAGCGTATGCAAAACACCGTCTATTGTTGAGAAGTCATCCACTTAACCGCCCC
>CAZAHS010000106.1:0-8110 GCA_964484855.1 uncultured Sphingomonadaceae bacterium
GGTCGCCGCTGCCCAAAAGAGCCGCTGGAACGGGCAGGGTGGCTTGCCCTTCCATTGCCTCAATAGGAACACCTGCTGCAATGCGCCCGTGAAGCGGAATTTCAATTACATCATTAGCAGGCTCAGGCAGAGAGTGATGAGAAGCAGAAGCAGCGCGTTCCGCAGCGGCATCACTGATATTCACAACCTCACCGCTTATCGGGGTCGTTTCACGACCATCAGGCGATTTTAATACCTCCAACGCACGAGCACGATTGGGCAAACGGCGGATAAATCCGCGCTCTTCCAAAGCGCTAACCAAACGATGAACACCGGATTTGGATTTCAGATTTAGCGCTTCCTTCATCTCCTCAAAAGATGGCGACACGCCGCTTTCCTCAAGCCGGTCCTGAATGAAACATATAAGCTGATGCTGTTTTTGCGTAAGCATTGTCGTCTCCACAGTGAACGAATGCAGAACAATTACGCAAATCCATCAACATGGTCAAGCAAATTCGTGCTTGTTATGTTTTGGCTATGTTTCCGGTCCGTTCAATAACGCTTTTGTGGCGGCGATAAGATCATCTTGGCGCATTAGTGTCTCGCCAACCAGAAATGCCTTAATGCCGGCTTTGTCGAGCCGCATGCAATCATCAAATCCGCTTATTCCGCTTTCGCTGACTATCAAACGGTCGTCAGAAACATATTGCATCAGCTCTTCTGTTACAGCCAGATCAGTGACAAAACGTTTTAGATCGCGATTATTGACGCCGATAAGGCTGTGATGGGCATTAATATTTAATGCCAGTGCACGCTCCAGCTCATTGCGATCATGCACTTCGACCAATATATCCATGCCATGCTCCATGCTGGCATCTGCAAGATCGCGAATAAGCGCGTCATCACATGCCGCAACTATAATCAATATAGCATCAGCACCCAATGCGCGAGATTCTGCTACCTGCCAAGGATCGACCATAAAATCCTTGCGTAAGCAGGGCAGTGTTGTTGCGGCCCTTGCCTGCACTAGAAAACTATCATCACCCTGAAAATACGGCACATCGGTCAACACTGACAGGCAGGATGCGCCCCCAGCCTGATAATCGCGGGCATGATCGGCAGGTGAAAAGTCTGCGCGGATAAGTCCTTTTGACGGGCTTGCCTTTTTGACCTCTGCAATCAGCGCCCAATGCCCTTGCGCAATGGATGTACGCATATTTGCGACAAAGCCGCGCGGAGAAGTTTGATCGGCAATAGCGGCTTTTATCGCGCTATCTGATAATATTTTTTTACGCTGCGCGACATGTTCCGTTTTCGCAGCGCAGATTTCCTGTAATTTGTTACTCATGATGCAATCCAGCAATCCAGCAGGGTATTGGCCAGCCCTTTATCAAGCGCTTCTTTCGCCTCTTCATAGCCGCTTTCCCAGCTATCGGCTTCGCCTGCGACCATTAAAGCGGCTGCGCTATTGATAAGCACAGCCTGACGATAAGCGCCCTCTTCCCCAAGCAGCACTGCACGCAATGCCGCCGCATTATAATCGGCATCGCCGCCGCGAAGCTCTGATAAAGAATATAACGGCAAATCCAAATGCGCTGGAGAAAAATGCGTATCAATGCGTTCACCGCCACGAATTTCACTGATGCGCGTTGGCCCGGCCACGGATATTTCATCCAACCCCTCTTCACCGGATACCACCATCAAGCGCTCATAACCAAGCATCTGGGCAGCGTCGCAATAGAGCGCAACAAGATCAGGATGCGCAACGCCAATAAGCTGGCGTTTCACATGGGCGGGATTGCAAAGCGGACCAAGCAGGTTGAATATGGTGCGCCGCCCCAGCGCCTTACGAATAGGCGCAATCCTCCCAAGCGCAGGGTGGTGCATAGGCGCAAAGAAAAACGCTATGCTCAGGTCTTTAAGGAGTGCAGCATTTTCATCAGAACCACGATCAAGCCGCACGCCAAGCGCTTCCAATGTATCAGCCGCGCCGGCCTTACTGCTGGCAGCGCGGTTGCCATGTTTTGCCATTGGCACATTACAGGCCGCTACCACTAATGCCGTTGCGGTGGAAACATTTAGGCTATGCTGCCCATCACCGCCCGTGCCGCAAACATCTATAGCATTATCTGGCGCATCAGGCACAGATATCATGCGTTTGCGCATGGCCATAGCGGCCCCGGCAATTTCGCTGGCAGTTTCTTTACGGTCAGCCAATTGCACCAATATATCAGCAATAGCTGGATCATCAAAACCGCCATCAAGCACTGTGCCAAATAACGCCTCGGCCTGTTCAAAATTAAGGGGCTGGCTTAGATTTGGTGTCATGCTCATGCGGCGTACTTTTGCGGCACAGGGCCGTGCTTCACACCGGCAATGTCGAGGAAATTGGCCAGCAGTTGATGGCCATATTCAGTGGCAATGCTTTCCGGATGAAATTGTACGCCATGCAAAGGCAGGTTGCGGTGACGCAGCCCCATAATATGGCCGCCATCCCGATCAGCAAGACGCGCATTGACGATAAGGGCATCGGGCAAATTATCTGGCTTGACCAGCAGCGAGTGATAGCGCGTCGCTTTGAAAGGGCTGGGTAAGCCGCGAAAAACCCCGTCATCATCATGCAATACTGGTGATGTTTTGCCGTGCATCAATCCGCCGCGATCAACCTTTGCACCAAAATATTGCCCGATTGATTGATGACCAAGGCACACCCCCAGTAAAGGCAGAGCGGCATCAGCACAGGCCGCAACCAAATCCAGCGATATTCCAGCTTCATTAGGTGTGCAGGGGCCAGGAGATAAAATAATCGCTTCTGGCTTCAAATGCATTGCGTCTATAGCGCTTAGGGCATCATTGCGCACGACTTTCACATCAACGCCCAATTCCATGACATAATGCACCAGATTATAGGTGAAGCTGTCATAATTATCGATCATCAGGATCATTGGCCGAAATTTCCTTCACGCGCGCGCGACACCGCCTCACGAGCGGCCGCGAATAATGCGCCGGATTTGGCTTCGCATTCGCGCTGTTCATAATCGGGGTTGCTATCAGCAACAATGCCTGCGCCCGCCTGAACATGCATATTGCCATCTTTCAGCACCGCCGTTCGCAACACAATGCAGCTATCAACAGAGCCATCAGGCGCAAAATATCCCACGGCTCCGGCATAAGCACCGCGATCTTCGGGCTCCAACTCCGCTATAATTTCACAGGCCCGCACTTTAGGTGCGCCGCTAACTGTGCCAGCGGGAAAACCTGCCATCAACGCATCAACCGCATCTTTGTCTTTAGCCAGCTTGCCAGTAACATTGGAAACAATGTGCATGACATGGCTATAACGCTCAATCATATAGCTATCAGTGACCGTAACGCTGCTCGGCTCTGCAACGCGGCCCACATCATTGCGGCCAAGGTCGAGCAGCATCAAATGCTCTGCACATTCTTTCGGATCGGCCAGCAGATCAATTTCATTTTGCCGGTCTTCAGCATCATTCGCGCCGCGCGGCCTAGTGCCGGCAATCGGGCGAATAGTAACCTCACCTTGACGTGCGCGCACCAGAATTTCCGGGCTAGAGCCAATCAGCGCCATATCAGGCAGATCAAGAAAAAACAGAAATGGCGAGGGATTAATACGGCGCAGTGCACGGTAAAGATCCATCGCCTCAAGAGAAAAAGGCGTTGAAAAACGCTGTGCCAGTACGACCTGAAAAATATCTCCGGCCAAGATATAATCTTTGGCCTTCAAAACCATATTGCGATAATCTTCAGGCGCAACCGCCGGAGTAATAGCTATATCAGCAATCTCATCTGATTGCTTACCGTTTTGTACCGGCACATATGACTGTCCGAGTAAACGCTCACATTCGTCAAGCTTTTCATAAGCCGCCGCAATACGTTTTTCTGGATCACCCTTTTGGTCTTTCCATAAGGGAGCCAGCAGGAACATCTCATCCTTCAAACGGTCAACAATTATCAAAATTGATGGGCGGACGAACACCATATCATTCATGTCAAGCGGTGAGGGGCCTGCTCTGGCTATATTTTCTACAAGACCGACAGTTTCATAACCAAAATAACCAACCAGAAAAGCCGCTGCTGGAGGTAAATCTTCAGGCAGCTCCATATGGCATGACGCGGCAAGCTCGCGCAAAATATCAAGTGGATTACCATCTGCTTCTAAAAAAGCCTGACGGTCAGACTGCCATTGACGGTTTATCTGCCCATTTTTGCCACGGCCTTGAAAAACCATATCTGGGTCTAGCCCTATCAGACTGTAACGGCCTCTGGTTTCGCCGCCTTCAACCGATTCTAAAAGAAAATCACCTCTTCCGGCTTTGTGAAGATGCAAAGCTATGGAAACGGCAGTATGAGTATCTGCCAGCAATTTACGAAAGAGCAACGCAGAATGGCCTTCATCAAGCAATTTTTCGGCTTGTGAAAACTGACCTTTCAGCCCTTGCGCTTGCGCTGCATTAGTGGCGTGATTGCTCGCTGACATTAGCCTGTGACATTGCGCCCGGCCAGATCATCAACAACGGATTTAATAACCGTCTCTTTGGCTTCCACATTTACAGCAGCGCGCATAGCGCTGATAAGCTGTTGTTGTATTTCACCACTATAAGCCGCATTAATATCACGCTCTGCACCCGCCAATACATCAGGCCGTTTCGATAAGTCACCTTGATCGATCTTTTCAAGATAGACAATATACCAGACCTGATCTGCAGGGCCTTCTAGAACCTTTGTTGTGCCTTCTTTCATAGAGAACATTAAAGCCAATGGCGGCGGTACGCGCTGCTCACTATTGGCAAGTTGCTCACGGCTAGCTCCAACATTTTCAATGCGCGGAAGAGGCTTGCCGCTATTAGCAACCGCTTTGGCCAAAGTTTCGGCATTTGTAGATTTTTTCGCAATGCTACGCGCCAATTTTTCCGCTTCATCAGAAGCTTTTGAAAAGCGATAGGCCTGTAAGATTGCTTCTTTATTTTCAGCAAAAGGCGGGGGCGCAGAAGCAACAATATCCGGCACTTGAAAAATAACATATTCCGCGCCCGGTGTTGTTTCCTTCAACCGGCCATTGCTGCCCTCTTCTAGCTGGAATGCGTCCTGTAAGATCAAGCGCAATGCAGGCTCTGGTTCATAGCCGCGTTCTTTTGGCGCAATACCGCCTGCTGTAACAAGCGGCGTTTTCTTAATGTCCAGTTTTTCATCTTTGGCAATGGTCTCTAGGCTAATGCCATCTTCAAGCCGCTCTTCCAGCGAAACGGTAAAATCCGAAAGCGCTTCACGTGATTTTTCTTCACGAATATTGGCTTCAAGCTGCGCACGAACATCTTCTAATGTTTTGGCGCCAATTTTGTCCACCGCTGTGAGCTGCGCAACATGCCAGCCAAGCGAACTTTGCGCCAAGGCTGCATAATTTCCGCGTTCTGCATCAAATACTGCATCGGCAACCGCATTTGATGCTTCAGACGAGAATTCGCCGCGTGTTGCAGGGCCTAATGTGCTGGCCGCAAGCCCTATATCACGGGCTGCGCCGTCAAGTGTTTTGCCGCCTTTAATAGCAGCCAATAATGCTTTGGCACCATCTTCGGTTGGCAAAATAACTTGCTCAACCGTACGCGTCTCACGGGCCTGAAATTCCTCGCGGCGTTCTTCATAAGCCGCTTTAAGATCAGTTTCGGTTACTTTTACATCGCCAATCACTTTGTTTTTATTAAACACGGCATATTGAATGGCGCGCTGTTCAGGCAAGGAAAAGTCATCAGACTTCTCTTTATAAAATGCCTTTAAATCCTTGTCGCTGACTTCCTTATCATCCAAAAACAAAGTGGAGGGCACAGCAGCAATACGCCCGCGCCGCGATTGCAATGTTATTTGTGCGTAGGTTTTGACCACATCAGAAGGTACATTCAGGCCGAACGTTGCCGGGGTCAGCAATTGTTCCGCATATAGGCTGCGCGCTACAAGTGCGCGAAACTCTTTTTCGGCAAAACCCTGCTGCTTAAGCGTGTCGCGATATGTATTTTCGTCAAACTCTCCAGACAAACCGTTAAAGGCAGGGCTGGATGCAATTTCGCTATCGATAAGCCGCTTGCCTGCGCCGATACCATTTTGCCGTGCATAAGCAGAAATAACATAACCATTAATCAGGCGATCCGAAATTTGATCTATAGTTTCATCGGTTAAAAATGCCGGCAGTGAAAGATTGGGGTTTGATTGCCGTACTTGACCATAAGCGCCATTGATTTCACGCCGGAATTCAGACGTTGTTACTTGCTCATCACCGACAGTGGCGATTGTCTGGCTGCCACTAACGCCGCCAAATACGCCGCTGGTAATATCGCTGCTTGCAAAAGCCACTGCAATGACTGCGACAAAAAGCATGGTAAAAAACAGGCCGATTTTGGACTGGAAAAAAGAACGGAAAAAACCAATCATAAATGTTTTCAATCATAATAGCCGTGCATAATGCACATTTAATTTTTCATGCTTTAATATCAGCATTGTCTTGTCGCAAGCCTTGTTGCTGCGAAAGTCAGCAATTTAGCAATCATTATGTTTTAGGATTAGGATTAAATGCCGTGATAAGGCAATATGGTTATATGCCGCCTGACCCTAAAAACCGATCCTAAAAATAATGAGATGAGGATTATAATGCGACCCTATATAGTGGCAAATTGGAAGATGCATGGTTTGAAAAAAGACCTGCCGCACATTGCAGCAATTGATCTTGCTGCTGCGAAAAATGAACATGTTGATGTCGCTATCGCAGTTCCTGCAACGTTGATACAGCCAGCCTCGCACATAGCGGCACATGCAGCTATTGGTGCTCAGGATTGCCATCACGCTGCAAAGGGCGCGCATACGGGCTGTTTATCTGCGGCAATGCTATCAGAAGCAGGGGCAGGCTTTGCGATAACAGGGCATAGTGAAAGGCGGGCGGACCAAGCCGAAAGCAATATAATGGTTGCTGGCAAAGTTATCGCAGCACAAAGCGAGCATATGGGCGCTATATTATGTGTTGGTGAGGATTTAACAACACGTCAATCGGGCAATGCGCTATCCCATGTTTCCCAACAATTATTGGCATCTCTTAGCCCGGAAAATGGTCCAAAGCCATCACTTGATAATTTGACCATAGCTTATGAACCGATTTGGGCGATTGGCACAGGGCATGTGCCAGAGATTGCCGATATAGCGGCAATGCATGATTGTCTGCGCGCCCAGCTCATCACTATATTTGGCGATAAAGCGCAGGGTGTTCGCATTCTTTATGGCGGTTCCGTCAACGCGGATAATGCCAAGACGATATTGGCTGTTCAAAATGTTAATGGCGCTTTGGTTGGCGGTGCAAGCCTTAGCGATGAAACCTTTACGCCCATAATAGAAGCCGCATAACCGCTCAATAAGCTTGAAAATAGCGATGGCTTAACCCAATTCTGTTTATATCATAGTTGCCAAAATATCATTTTGCGATATTAGGGCCTTCAATAGTCCTTACTGCTTTAGAAAAAGCAGCATATAAGGGCGCGAGATAAAATGGATTGCCAATGTTTACCTTTTTAACCGTCGTTCAGGCCATTGTCGCGGCTGCACTTGTGGGCGCAATTTTAATGCAGCGTTCTGAAGGTGGCGGCTTAACAGGCGGCGGCAACCCGTCGGGCATGGTCTCTGCACGCGGTGCAGGTGATTTAATGACCAGAACAACCGCCATCTTGGCGCTGCTTTTCGTGGTTCTCAGCATCGCACTGGCTGTTCTTGCGGTTAATGAAGGCGGTACAGCCTCTATCGATACTAGTTTTGAGCGTCAGCAAACCGCCGACCCACTTTCCGCTGATCCATTATCGCCTGATGCGCCTGCTTTGGAAATTCCATCCGTTGGCGCTCCTTTGGCACCAGAGGCCGGTTCAGAAGCACCTGTTCTGGAAGGTGCTGATGCTGGTGAAGCCGGCGAATAATTAGGGCTTTTTGGCCTTAAATCTTACATTTTTTCGGTTTAAGCTTGCGATTGTGGGCCAGCATGTTGCTGGCTATCACAATATGAAAAACTTCAATTTATTTATGCACTTTATTTTAGCATAAGGTGATTCTCATGCTTGCCCATTGCGCACATAGTCCTTAGTGC
>CAZAHS010000107.1:0-8058 GCA_964484855.1 uncultured Sphingomonadaceae bacterium
GGATGATGCGGCGAAAGCCCTCTGCCTCACATTGTGAACACAGCATGCCATTGGATGCAAAAATGCCCATAAGCGCACTGTTTTGATCGGGCTTAATGGTACAGGCAATATGCAGCACTGCGCCATCTTGAGCGCCCTCGACAATGATTTTGTTGCCCTCGACGCGCCATGACAGCGCCGCGCCATTTTGGCTGATGCTATCGGGCAGCACATTATCCACGTCCAGCGCCAATGGCGCATCATGCCCCTCTGGCCCCTCTGGCCCCTCTTGTTTATGGTCGTTTTTGGCCAGACTCAGCTTTGCCGTCACCTTGGTTTCGGCAAGGCCAAGGCGGAAATCCATGTCCACCGTGTCAATACGCCATGGCGGCGGGGTGTAATCCTTACGGTGAATAACCGCTGGAGCCTGGGGTTCAATCGCCGCATCTGCGGAAAGGTTTTGCTGTCTAATATCTGCCATATATATCTCATGGCAATAGGCTGCGCCCCTTGCAAGGGCGATATGGTTGTCGATGCGCTTTTGCTGCGCTAAAACGCTTTTCATGAGCAATGAAAACAAGAATATGCTGATTTTCGGCATGGGGTATAGCGCGGGCTATTTAGCAGCGGAATTGCGCGGGCGTGGCTGGCGCGTCACCGGCACACGGCGCAGCGCGGATGATGATAATCTGGCCTTTGCCGACCGTGAAAGCGTGCTGGCCGCCATTGCCTCGGCCAGCCATATCTTATCCTCCGTGCCGCCCGATAGTGACACCGGCGCAGACCCAGTGCTGGACAATTATGGCGATGCGATTGCCAGCGCAGAGCTGCAATGGTGCGGCTATATCTCGGCCACCGGCGTGTACGGTGATACAGGCGGCGCATGGGTGGATGAAAGCGCGCCCATTGGCGGCGGACGGCGCACCGCGCGGGCAGAAGCAGACACCGCATGGCAGGCGCTGCGCAATGATATAGGCAGCGATATGCGCGTCTTTCGCTTGCCCGGCATTTACGGGCCGGGCCGCAGCGTTTTTGACCGCATGAAAAAAGGTGTTGCCCGGCGCATTGATATGCCCGGCCAAGTGTTCAGCCGCTGCCATGTCGCGGATATTGCCAGCGGCATTATTGCGGGGTTGGATGGGCCTGCGGGCGTCTATAATCTATCGGATGATCTGCCCGCCGCGCAAAATCTGGTGCTGGAATATGCCTGCGCCTTATCAGGCATGGAGTTGCCGCCACTGCAAACGATAGAAGAGGCAGAGCTCTCCCCCATGGCGCGCAAATTTTACAGCGAAAACCGCCGCATCACAAATGGTAAAGCAAAAAGGCTGCTGGGCTGGCAACCACAATATCCGACCTATAAGCAAGGGCTGCAATCAATTTGGGCAGAGCATTAATAAGGTGAGAGAATGAAAACAAATCCCCCATCCTCCTTCAGGGGAGGGGGCGTTTTTGCTGCCCTATCGCTGCGCTGCTTGAGGGCGTTCTTGCTACAATCTCGAACCGACAAGGTTCGCAAGCGCGACTGCGCGCCGGGCCTTATTGGCCCGCCCCTTGGAGGCCCTTGGCCGTGAGAGAAGAAGACGCCTGCCCTATCGCTGCTTGAGGGCGTTCTTGCTGCCCTATCGCTGCGCTGCTTGAGGGCTTTTATTCCCCCTAACCCGCCACCCTTGGCGTGCGCGGTTTGCGTGCTTGCATGGCTATGAGCAGCCCCGCCAGCGCCAAAAAGCCGCCGCCTATCGCCATAGGGGTCCAGACATAGCCTTCAAAAAAGGTTGAGAATATCATGGCAATAACAGGCACAATGGTGCTGACATAGGCGGCGCGGCCATATAGCCAATGCGCGGATCAAAAACCGGCGGCCCTGCGCTCACAAACGCAAACACCGCATTGCACACCACGCCCCATAGCATTGCCCAAGCCAGCATGGAGAGCATCGGCCACGCCTTCATGCGCTCAGTTCCCTGCATAATATTGGCGATGGAGGCCGACAAAACGCCCAGTACGGTCAGCATTATGCCCAGCCAAAGCTGGTCCGGCGCGGATTCCAGCCGCGCAAATTCATGCGCGAACAGGCCCGACACGCCCAATATGGCAATGAGCGAACCGACCAGAAAGCTGGGCTTAATCCGCTGTTTCAAAAAGACCGCGCCAAACAGCGCATTGGGAATGAGCAGCAGCGCAAACATGGCCGCGACCAGCCCGGAGGTGACGTAATTCTCCGCGCGGTAAACAAAGTTGAAATTGCACGCAAATTGAAACAGACCCAGCGCCATCGCCCATATATGCCCCGCACGGCCCAAGCCAAGATTTTGCCCGCGCGCCTTTGCCAAGATAAACATCGCCAAAGCCGCCAACGCAAAGCGATAGGTAACCGACCAGCTTTCCGGCACCACGCCAAGCTGGTCCTTAATCACAATCCATGTGCCGCCCCAGATCAGCGATACGGTAATAAAGGGAATGATGACCGAGGCCTGCCAAAAACTGGTCTGGCCAGGATCATGCGGGGCGGGGCGTGACAGCAAAAACCCGCTCACAACTCAGCAAGTGCTTTGGCGAGCGGGGCGACGGCTTCTGCGCCTTGGTTCCAGCTCGTGACAAAACGCGCTTGCCCGCCTGTCTCAGCCGTCACCACGCCCCAATCATAAAAATCAAAACCCTGTGCACGCAGGGCATCCGCCTCACCTGCGCCAAGCTGCAAAAACACCTCATTGCCCTGCGGCGTATACAGCAATCTTTCGCCCGCAGCCTGAGCAATCAGCGCAGCGCCGGCATTGCTGGCCCGCGCATTGGTGAGCCATAAATCATCTTGCACCATCGCCAGCAATTGCGCCGCGAGATAACGCCCTTTTGACATTAAATGGCCCGCCCGTTTGATGCGATAGCGTGTATCTTTCGCCCATTCCCGCGCCGCCCCAAAAAGGATTAGCGCTTCTGCGTTCATGCCGCCATTTTTAACGCAGCCAAAGCTGAGCGCATCAACGCCCGCCCGCCATGTCAGGTCCGCCGGTGATGCGCCGCTATTCACCGCCGCATTGGCAAAGCGCGCGCCATCAAGATGAAAACCCAGATGATGCGCTTTGCAAACATCGCCCAGCGCCTTTGTCTCAGCGGGCGAATAGGTCTGGCCATATTCCGACATATTGGTGATAGAGAGCGCCGCCGCCTGCACCTGATGCACATCATCGCGGATTGCGCCCAGCGCCGCCATAACCGCATCGGGCGCAACTTTCGCCCCCTCGCCATCAATCAGCATCAGCTTTGCGCCATGCGTATAAAAACCGGGCGCGCCGCACTCATCCTGCTCAATATGTGCCTGATTATGGCAGATAACGCCCTTATGCGGCGGGCACATCGCCGCCAGCGCCAGCGCATTGGCGGCTGTACCGGTGGACACCCAAAGCGCGGTGACCTCTGTTTCAAAAACATCAGAAAAGGCGGCATCAAGCCGCTGCGACCAGGCATCACCATCATAAGGCGCATCCATGCTGTCTGCATCGGCAATGGCCTGCATGACTTTGGGATGGACAGGCGCGGCATTATCAGAGAAGAATTTCATGCCTTTCGGTTAATGGGTCACGGCGCGGCGTCAAGATGGAAAGTGGCGAAAAGAGAATTGTGGCACGTCTGTCATCAACCCCCGGTTTCTCCCCGGCTACCCCCTCGTCGTCATTGCCAGGAGGCCGAACTTGTTTCGGGCGACGCGGCAATCCAGTGCGATAATATGCTTTGGCAAATATTGCGCATAATGCTCTGGATTGCTTCGCTAATGATCGCAATGACGATTAAAAGTTAAATACGCGCCGCGCTTTATATCCGCGTCTGGCCTTCGCCCTTTACCACCCATTTATAGCTGGTCATGGCGGCAAGGCCCATTGGCCCGCGCGCATGGAGTTTTTGCGTTGAAATGCCGATTTCTGCGCCCAATTCCATCTCCCCGCCATCGCTATAGCCGGTTTCTGTATTGTGAAACACACAGGCTGCATCCACCCGCTGTAAAAAGGCCGCGGCATTGGCGGCATTTTCGGTAATAATCGCTTCACTATGCCCAGAGCTGTGCGCGGCGATATGCGCCAGCGCCTCCTCCAGATTATGCACTGTGTGGATGCTCATGGCAAAGCCCAGAAATTCAGTGCCATAATCTTGCGGCGTGGCGGCTTTTAGCAGATTGGCAGGATAATGGCCCTGCAATGCAGACAGTGAGAGCATATCGGCGCGAATATCAACCTGCGCATCAGCCAGCGGGGCCAGTGTCTCTGCCAGCAACGGCAGATTATCGCTGTGCACAATCAGCGTATCAAGCGCATTGCACACAGAGGGTCGCCGCGTCTTGGCAGAACGGATAATGGCCCCCGCATAATCGGCCCGGCCACTGGCATCCCAATAAGTGTGGACCACCCCTGCGCCCGTTTCGATAACCGGCACTTTGGCCGTATCGCGCACTGTATCAATCAGCCCCTGGCTGCCACGCGGAATGATAACATCAACATGGCCCACCGCACCCATTAAAATGGCGGCGGCCTTGCGCTCTGGCGGCAATAGGGTGACACAATTCTGCGGCAATCCCTGCTGAACCAACACGGCCTTTATGATGGTCAGCAAAGCGCGGTTGCTGTGCTGCGCGTCTGATCCGCCTTTTAGCGCAATGGCATTTTGCGTTTTAAAGGCAATGCCAAAAGCATCCACCGTGACATTGGGCCGCGCTTCATAAATCATACCGATCACGCCCAAAGGTACGGCGGTGCGGCTGAGTTTCAGGCCGTTGGCTAATGTTCGCGCTTCCAATTGCGCGCCCACAGGCGAAGGTAAATCAGCCAATATGCGCAAGGCATCGGCAATGCCCATTATCCGCGCATCAGTAAGTTTTAGCCGGTCATAACGCGGATCACTTTCAGGCATCACGGCCAAATCACGGGCATTTTCTTGCAAAATCTGCGCGCTGTCAGACACCAATTGGTCCGCCAGCGCCAAAAGCAGCGCATTAACCGCTTGCGGGCTGGCCAACGCCAGCGCTCTTTGCCCATCGCGCAATTCAGCGATTTGCGCGGTCACTGCATCCTGCATGTCTGTCATTATCTGTATCTCTAACTGTTATAATATCTATGTGATTTTGGTACCTGCATGGCCGCCCGCTAATACATTGGCCAAAGCCTCGGGCGCGCGGCCATTTATAATCCATGCCTCATGAACCCCGCCTGCCAAAGCGGCGCGAATAGTGCGCAATTTGGAGGCCATGCCGCCCGTGCCGCCTGCCGATACCCGCCCCGTATGATGCGCGATAAAACCATCATCAAGCTGCGCCGCATCCAGATGGGCCAGCACTTTGCCGCTATCTGCGCAGAGAAAGCCATCCGCACTGGTGTTGATAATCAGCCGCACCGGCTTGCCAAATTGGCGGCAGGTCAGCGCTATTTCAGCGGCCAAATGGTCATTATCGCCAAATTGATGGCTCTCATCAGCGCGCAGCTCGCTATCATCCACCCCATCATTAAAATTGCAGATCATCACAAAGCCATGGTCCAGCGCGGCCTGCATCGTTGCGGCCATGGTTGGGCGCTCCAAATCATTATAGGTGACCAGTTTTTGCAGCACTTGCTTGCGCGCAAAACCGGCCTGCCACGCAGCAAAAAGACGCGGCTGACCAATTTCGGCGAGCAGCCTTTTGCGGGTGACCGCATCCGCCATAATCGCATCATCGGCAATAATACCCTTGGCCATGCCCACCGCACCGGAGCTGACCACCAGCACATCGCCATCATGACCGTCAATAATGCGCGCATGGGCATGCAGCGCAGCCTCATCCACGCCGCCGCCATCATCATTGGTGAGAACAGCAGTGCCATATTTGATAATATTGATCATATTTTCGTGCGTTTCGGCCATGCCGTGCGATATATATTTATTACCAGCAAATGCGAGAGCAAATGCACCAAAATACCGAAATTAATTGCTGTATAGCTAGAGAATTTGGAATATTATTTCACTAAATTGCAAAAAATCGCGAATTTTGGTTGCATTCTGCTGTAATTCTGCGCATAGGGCTGGGCGACGTAACAAATAGGGTTAATTTTCAAACTATGACCAAGCCTATAATTCTGGTGCTAGAGGTGATCGACGTGCTGCTCGTGCAACGGGCGGTAGGAGTGACGGCGCGCTAAATTCTAGCATGATAGCCCGATCAACCACCGCCCGCTTCCCACCAGATGGAAAGCGGGTTTTTTAATGCTCCTGCAAACCCCGAAAAGATAAGAAAGAACCGGACCAGCAAATGACCACAAGCAAAAGATCAGATGCCATCACCAAAGGCCCGTCAAAGGCCCCCGCCCGCGCCATGCTGCGCGCTGTCGGCTATGGTGACAAGGATTTTGCCCAGCCGATGATTGCGGTGGTTAACACATGGTCCAATGTGACCCCATGCAATATGCACCTTGACCAATTGGCAGAGCCTATTCGCCAGGGTGTTCGCGCGGGCGGCGCTACACCGATTGATTTTAACACCATCGTGGTGTCAGACGGCATCACCATGGGCGGTGAGGGCATGCGCGCCTCGCTCATTTCCCGCGAAGTAATTGCCGATTCTATTGAGCTGGCCGTGCGCGGCCATTCACTGGATGCAGCGGTAATATTGGTGGGCTGTGACAAGACCCTGCCCGCCGCCGCCATGGCGTTGGCGCGGATGGATATTCCCGGCCTGATTTTCTATGGCGGCACCATATTGCCAGGCAATAGCAAGGGCAAAGACCTTTCTATTCAGGATGTGTTTGAAGCGGTTGGCGCGCATGGGCGCGGTGATATTGATGATGGCGAGCTGGACCGGATTGAGCGCGCGGCCTGTCCGGGCGCGGGCGCATGTGGCGGCCAATTTACTGCGAACACCATGGCGATGGCGCTGGCCTTTTTGGGGCTGGCCCCAATGGGCGCAGGCGACCCGCCAGCGGTTAACAGCAACAAAGCGATAGAAGCAGAACGCTGCGGGCAATTGGTTGCAGCTTTGGCAAAAAGGCAGATTACCGCGCGCAATTTTGTGACAGAGGCCAGCCTGCGCAACGCAGCAACCGCCGTTGTGGCGAGCGGCGGCTCCACCAATGCCGTGCTGCATCTGGCGGCAATCGCAGCAGAGGCCGATGTGCCCTTCACCATTGATATTTTTGATGAACTGTCCCGCACCACGCCGGTTATCACCGATTTGAAGCCAGGCGGGCAATATCTGGCGCGTGATCTTTATGATGCAGGCGGCATGGCATTGTTCGGGCGGCGATTGCTAGAGGGCGGGCGGCTAATTGATGCGCCAACCGTTAGCGGCAAGACATTGGCCGAAGAATTGCAAGATGCCCCTGAAACGCCGGGCCAGAAAGTGGTCTATCCGGTTGATAATCCGGTTAAACAAACCGGCGGTCTGCGAATTTTATATGGTGATTTGGCGCCAGAGGGCGGCGTGCTGAAAACCGCAGGCTATGATGATGGCAGCTTTACCGGCCCTGCGCGGGTTTATGAATGCGAAGATGACGCGTTTAACGCCGTACAATCGGGCGCGATAAATGAGGGCGATGTTGTCATCATCCGCTATGAAGGGCCGGCGGGAGGCCCGGGCATGCGCGAAATGCTGGCCGTGACTGCCGCCGTTGCTGGCCAAGGGTTGGCGGGCAAGGTTGCGCTGATTACCGATGGGCGTTTTTCCGGTGCATCGCATGGTTTTGTGATCGGCCATATCGCACCAGAAGCGGCCAATGGCGGGCCAATTGCGCTGATACAAGAAGGCGATATTTTAACCATCAATGCCGAAGAGCGCACGATTAACGCGGATATTGACTGGGCCGCGCGCCGCGCCGCCTTTGTGCAACCACCAATTAACCGTTTGGGCGGCGCTTATGACAAATTTGCGCGTCTGGTTTCCTCCGCCGCGCATGGCGCAGTGACATCAAAAGTTTTCGACTAAAATCATAGAAAAATACTGAAATAACCAAAGAAAGCGAATAAAATGGCGATTAAAGTTTATAGAGATGCAGATGCAGACGGTTCCGTTCTGAAACAGGGCAAAGTGGCGATTATTGGCTATGGCAGCCAAGGCCGCGCCCATGC
>CAZAHS010000108.1:0-8036 GCA_964484855.1 uncultured Sphingomonadaceae bacterium
TATTATGCTGGTCTATTCTGTCCGCTTTTGATTACTACACTAATTTTATGCAAAGTTGATTTTTTCATATCAGTAGCTCTTATGTTACCTTTTTTTATACTGGTCCTCCAAGCAAAATTTCAGAAATGTAATAAATGCCAAAATAATTTAGATAATAATTATCTAACATGGTCTGATTATAGAAATTTAATGAATGAAAATATATGTCCTAATTGCAAACAAATGTTTGATTGCTGTGATCTTTCATAAAGATTATTTGCTTAACAGTGATGCTCGGCACAGCGAATGATAACGATAATAGTTTTGATTAGAGTCTAGCGAGCCAAATAACCGAGTTGACCAAGAGCGATCCCAACTATGACTGGTCGGGATTCAGCTTCGGTCAGATAGGCTGGCACTGAATTATCATCCTTTGGGATGGGCTTTTGGCCAATGCACGTTAGGGCCTGCGAACCCTTAATATTTTTGAGAGCCCCCACAGTTGTTTCACAAACCGGTGCGGCTTTATGATGAGAGCAGAAGAAAGAACTGCCGTCTCTGGCGCTTTTCTCTTGATTTATAGCAATAAGATTTCATGGTAGGATTCTCTCAAGCAAAAGGGTTTTCTTTACATGCGCGATAGGGTTTTTGGGCGCGGCGCGGCGGCGCTGGCATTTGCGGTTTTTGCCATTATAGCCACTGGACTGGCGCCAGCTTCCATCTCGCTATTGGTCCCGCATGCCAAGGCGCAATCTTTTCTGGATGGAGAATTTGACCCGGCAATCCCGACATTGACGGAAACCATTGGCCATGCTCCGGCGGATCGTATCACCTCAACCGATGAAACCGTCACCTATTTGCAAGCCTTGGCCAAGGCCGCGCCAGAGCGCATGAAGATGGTGGAATATGCGCGTAGCTGGCAAGGGCGGCCACTATATTATATCATCATCACTGCGCCGGAAAATATGGCCCGTCTGGATGCCATACAGGCTGATCTCGCCACTATAGCCGCTGGACGCCCGGGCAATGGCAATGCCCTGCCCGTGACTTGGCTGACCTATGGTGTGCATGGCAATGAAATATCCTCCACCGATGCTGCGATGATGATGGCCTATCATTTGCTGGCCGCGAAAGACGATGCGCGCGCGCAAAAGATAATGCGGGAAACGATTGTGGTGCTGGACCCGATGCAAAACCCCGATGGCCGTGCGCGCTTTGTGCAGAATTTTCGCGGATCATTGGGCATAGAGCCAACTGGCGACCGGCAAGCGGCAGAGCATGACGAGCCATGGCCAAGCGGGCGGGTAAACCATTATCTGTTCGATCTTAACCGCGACTGGTTTACGCTAAGCCAGCCAGAAACACGCGGCAAGGTGAAAGCCATCCGCCAATGGAACCCGGTTGTGGTGGTTGATGTGCATGAAATGGGCGGCGATAACAGCTATTTTTTCAGCCCTGCCGCACAGCCGATTAACCCCAATATCACGGCATCACAGCGCCGCGCTTATGAGCTTATTGGGCGCAATACTGCCAGTTGGTTTGACCGTATTGGCCAGCCCTATTTCACGCGTGAGGTTTATGACCTTTTTTACCCCGGCTATGGCGATACATGGAATACGCATCAGGGCGCAATTGGCAGCACCTATGAACAGGCCTCTTCTCGCGGTTTGTTATTTGATCGGCGCGATGGCAAGCAATTGACCTATGCCGATGGGGTGCGCAACCATTTCATCGCCAGCTTTTCCACCGCGGAGGCCGTATCGAACAATGCAGCACGTTTTTTAAGCGATTATGCCGCTTATCGCGCGGCCAATGCGGGCGGCGCAGCAGGGCGCGGCAGCTATATTATTGATCTGGCAAGCCGCCGTTGGAATGCTGAAGCGCTGGGCCGGCGATTGGTCGCGCAGGGCATAAAAGTCGTGCGGCGCGATGGCGCAGCAACAGCATGCGGCAAATCCTACCCCAATGGCTATTTGGCAGTGACACAGGCCCAGCCTGCGGCGCGGTTGGTGCGTAGCCTGCTTGACCGCAATACCGCATTGCCTGCCAATTTTGTTGATGAACAGGAACGCCGCCGCACACAGGATCTGCCGCATGAGCTTTATGATGTGACCGCATGGTCGGTTGGTCTGATGTCGGGTGTGGATGTGCGCTTATGCAATGGCGCGGTTGGCGGACAGGTTTTTGACAGTAATGCGCCGATAACGCCGGTTACTCAGGGCAATGGCAACTTTGCCATTGCAGTGCCATGGACCGATAGCGGCCAGGCCCGTCTGGTCATGATGGCGCTGCGCGAAGGGCTGGAGGCAAAGGTGACGGATGAAGCCTTTACCAAAGATGGCCGCACCTATCCGCGCGGCACAGTGCTGTTTGCGGTGAAAGATAATACAGATGAAGCGATGCAGAAACTGGCGGCGCTGGCCCGTGATATTGGCGCAGAAACAGTTGCTTTGGAAAATAGCTGGGTTGAGGACGGCCCCAATTTGGGCAGCACAGCCTTTGCCCGCCTGACCCAGCCCAAAGTGGCCATGGCATGGGGTGATGGCATATCGCAGCTTAGCGCGGGCTCCATGCGTTATGTGCTGGAGCGGCGGCTTGGCCAGCCGGTTGTGCCGATCCGCACCGACCGTTTGGCGCGCGCCAATCTGGATGATTATGATGTGCTGATCGTGCCGGAAGGCTCTCCGCGCAATATATTGGGTGATAGCGGGCAGCGCACGATTAACAATTTCGTCCGGCGCGGCGGCATATTGGTGGCCGTGGGCGGCAGTGTCGCCAGCTTTGCACAAGGGAAAAACGCTTTATTGGCGGTGAAGCGAGAGGCCGCTTTGGGCCGCGAACCGGCCAATGCTGGCAAAAGCGATGCGGGCGGTGATGATGCGCCATTGGCAGAAGCGGCGGAAATCACCAGCGAAGAGGAATATCGCAGCGCAATTGAAGACCCTTTGGCCCTGCCTGACCGTTTGCCCGGCGCTCTGCTTAACACCGTAGCGGACCCTGACCATTTTCTCTCTGCAGGCTATGATGACGGCGCCACAGTTTTGGCGACGGGCTCGTTAATTTACACCCCGCTTGACCGCTCTAAAGGCATAAATGTGATGCGTTTTTCCGCAGCGGATAATCTGGTGGCCAGCGGCTATGTATGGGGTGAGAATATACGCCAATTGGCCTTCAAGCCCTATATGATGGCGCAGCGCAGCGGTGAGGGCATGACCATTGGCTTTGCCCATGACCCCAGCACACGCGCCTATCTGGACGGGCTGGACCTGCTGCTGGCCAATGCGGTTATCATCGCGCCATCACGGGTGCGCTAACAACGCTGGTAACCCAGACAAAAATATTGGGGCCAACAATCGCAATTTTTTCGCGTTGCGGCCTGAATGCTATTTGCATTTAACCGCATGTGCCGTCGGTCAGGCGATATTGTACGCCATTGCTTTGCTCGACCTGTAATGTGGCGCACCAGCGCTGCTGAGCGCTAACACGCACACGGGAGAGGATTTGCCGGTCGCCCGCAGATAAGCGCGTGCTGCCGCTATGGCGGGTCGTGGACTGGCCAGATACTTCCAATTTATAACTAACCAGAACGGGGTCGGGGCTAAGCCCGATGACAGTGATCTCAACATTGCCCTCATTCTGTTTGCTTGACATTTTCAACGTCCGGAACTGGTTATTCATATTGTCCTCCATGTTCATATCTGACAAGGGCATGATTGCGGCCGGTAGAAACGAGTCTGGTAAAAACGAAGCTGGCAAAGGAGCAGGCGGCATAGAGAGGGCTGGCAGTGCGCTAATCATGCACGGCGCAATCAGCCGCGCGAAGCGCCGTCCAATATGACCCTCTGACCAGCCGATATATCTGCGTATGGCCATATTATTGTGCTTGCCCCGGTGGCAAAATTTCTATGCCGCCATCGGGCACACCCTCAAGCCCGGGAATATCGGCAGGTAAGGTATCGCTATCGCGGCCAAAAATGTCTGCGGCGGCTGGGTTTTGATCGAGAAATGTCGCCAATGTATCCGGGCCGATTTCGCGCGCGATCAATTCCGGTGTCGGTTGTTGACCGCGCTGGCGGATAACCTGCCATGCCTCTGCCACCTGCCCGTAAAGTGCAGCCTCAGGCGAGACAATGGGCCGCGATATGGCAATTTCCGGCTGGCTATCATCATCTGGCGGAATCTCCAGATCGGGGGGCAATTGCCCCACCAGTGCCTTGTCATTCTTACCCGTTGCCTGCGTTGCAATCTGGTAATCTGATGCCGTGCTATTGGTTGGCGCGCCGCCAATTTGTTCAACGCTTAAATTGTCTATATTCTTGTCATTCGCTAACGGCTTGGCCGGTTTTTCATCGCGCTCTTCATTAGGCTTTGTGGCTTTTGTTTCATCCTTGTCTGCTGCCTCCTGCGCGCGCAGATGGCCTGACATAACCGTCAAACTGGCGGCAAATATTATAAAAAACCTGACTGCTTTGCGCATGTTCTTTACTCCCCAAAAGATAGAAACAGAAAATCAGTCATCAAAAATCGCTCTGGTTGATGATGATACTGGCCCCGCCCGTCTGGTCGATAGAGAGGCTAAGGCCTGTGCCATTTTGCCCCAATTGCGCGCTATTGTCATCGCCGCTTTGTGATAGCGCAAGCGCGTTGCCAGAGCCTGTTTGGCTTAACAATGCGGTGTTGTTCTGACCGTCCTGATTCAATGTCAGCAAATTGGCCGCGCCGACAAGCGCGGATTGCGATATTTCAACGCGGTTGGAACTGCCTGACTGGATGATGCTGGCATCATTACCACCGTCAGCCTCTCCATTTTGGTCAATAATTGCAATATTGGCCGTGCCGGTTGTTTCCAACGCCAAAACATTGTCCGCAGCGCCGCTTTGCACGGCACTCTGTTCATTATCCGTGCCATCGACAGCAATATCCGCGCTGTTTAATGTATCGCTTTGCGTGACGGTAATGCTGTTGGCAAAACCGATCTGATCAACCGCGACACGGCTATCCAAAGCGGCTGCGCCCTGATCGATGAGAATTTGCTGCCCCTCGCCCTCACTGGTGACATTCACAGTCGATTGCGCCGCGACAAAAGCCGGGGCAAACAAAAAAATGCCCAATAGCATATAGATCAAAAGACGCGGCATCAAAAGGGGCATAAGACAGACAATTTTGTTCATTATTTCATAGCTGGCGATAGACCGGCTTCCTTCTTGATTAAGAGTAAGTTGGCGAGAGCAACCTTGCATGATGCCCCCGCCAATTTGGGCTTACTGCGTAACAGTGGCAGTGTTGCCAATGCCGCTTTGGGTGACCAGAGAGATATTATTATCTGTCATTTGTGTCACATTAGCCGTGTTCGAAGACCCTGATTGCAGGATTGTGGAACTGTTGAACGAACCGGACTGATCAACAATGGCCATATTGTCAAAGCTGCCCACTTCTTGTGTGATGCTGCTCAAATTATCATTGCCGCCTTGCTCCAATGTCGCAAAGCTGGTGTTGCCAGCCTGAGTTACAAAGCTCTGATTGCCTGCACCCAATTGGTCGATATCGGCATTATTGCTGTCGCCTGATTGGACCAGATCACTAATCTGCAATATGCCAACCTGATTGACATTAGCACTATTGCCGCCATTGGCGCTGGCCTGCAAAATGATGCTGCCATTGCTGGTGCCATCCTGCGTTAAAACCGCCGAATTGGCAGAGCGCGGCGGAATGCTGCTATCGCCTTGCGTCAATTGACTGGTGTTCAGATTGCCAAACTGCGTCACAGACGCATCGGAGCCGTTGCTGCCGCCATTTTGGTCCGCATCACTCTGGTTGTCAAAACCGTCTTGCAACACAGTCAGGGTGTTAAAATTGCCGTCTTGTGTACTGTTCGATTCATTCTCGGTGCCAAATTGCATCACCAATGCACTGTCCCCGGCTCCGCGCTGCTCAACATCGGCTGTGTTGTCACTGCCGCCGCTCTGCGTAACCTCGGCATTATTGTTATTACCAATCTGGTTTACGGTTGCTGTATCGGAATCGCCGGTTTGCGTCACAACGGCAAATTGGCCGCTGCGTGTTGGTGGCGGAAAGCCATTGGTCAGACCCTGATTAACCGTGGCGGTCAGCCCTTCACCATCTTGCGTAATCAAGGCTTCCTGCGACGCGCCAGAGGCAAGAATATTGCTGCCATCTGAACCTTGGGTAATGATAGCGCTGTTCACTGTTCCGCCAAAAGTGCCAATATTCGTCTGGTCAATTGTTGCCGACATATTTTCGCCGGTCTGATCAATTTGCGCGCTGTTGGCCGGGCTGGTGCTTGCCGCCACATCATCTCTTTGCGTGATGCTGGCGTCACTGTCATTGGCCACGCCGTTAATGGTGCCTTGGTTGATAATGGCATCGCCATTTGCGCCATTTTCCTGTGATACTATCGCATCACTAGCGTCACCGGTCTGTGTTACTGTGGAATCATTGCCAATGGCCTGCATTGCCATTGCGGGCATGGACAGGCTGAGTGCGGTTACGGATACTGCGGTTAAAATACCTTTTTTCATTTTCTTCATTCCTCAATATATCATCAGTTTTTTGAGAAGCGGGGGCAGTTTTTATGCTGCCCCCGCCGCATAGGCTTAATGCCTCACACTATGGCTTACTGCGTGACCGTGGCGGTGTTGCCATTGCCTGATTGCAGCACTGTTGAGATGTTGTTGCTGCTAAGCTGCGTAACATCTGCAAGATTGCCATCACCGGTTTGCGTGATGAATGACAAATTGCCGCTGGCCAATGCGCCTGTGGTCAGGTTGGCGGTGTTGCCATTGCCTGATTGCAAGATATCGGACTCATTGCCGATGCCTGCCATAGTCACATTAGCGGTGTTGCGCGCGCCGAACTGAATGTCGCCGGTTTGCACAATGTTTGAACGCTCATTGGTGCCTGTTTGTGTAACATTTGCCGTGTTGATGTTTGGTGACTGCGCAATGTTAGAGGAGTTGCCATCACCAATTTGGCTGACGCTGATCGTGCTGCGCTCTGCAAATTGCGCATCCAGCGCTGGGTCAAAAGAGCTTTGCGATGCAAATGACTCATTGCCAGTGCCTTCCTGATTGATATCAATCGAGGAGAATGCTGCGGCCTGACCCACAACAGACAGGTTAGCGCCGCCGATTTGGGTGACATTCACAACTGCACTGTCACCAACGGGATTGGTTGCGCCAAATTCGTCTTGCCCAACAAATGATGCGTTACCCACACCGGAGGCGCTGCTATCTTGCACGACATTTATGGCAACATCCGCGCCAAGCTGGCCTGCGGCAGATATGTTGTCATTGCCGGTTTGGGCAATATCAACAACGCCATTTGTGGTGACTTGGCCAACAAGCGACAGGTTATTATCGCCATTTTGCACAACATCAATATCGCCGCCGCCAACTTGGCCAACCGCAGATGCGTTGCTGTTACCGGTTTGTGTAACATCAACAGAGGCTGCAAGACCGATTTCCAATACATCGGAGGTATTCAGATCGCCATTTTGCGTGACATTTATAGACGAACCAGCCGTTGCTTGCAGCACACCAGAGCTATTGTCATTACCGGTTTGATCGACCACAATTTGCGAACCCAGAGCAAGCTGACCAACATCAGAATCATTGCGCTCACCATCTTGGGTAACAGTCACAGAAGAGCCGGACGCCAATTGGCCCACCACTGAGTCATTGGCAACGCCATTTTGCGAAACATTCGCTATGCTGTCATTACCGCCCAATTGGTCAATATCCGAAATATTGTCATCACCGGTTTGTGAGACAATGGCCGTATTGGTAAGGCCTGCCTGATCGATTGAGGATGTGTTTCCAGCGCCATCCTGATTAACCTCAGCAAGGCCGCCATCACCTGTTTGTGTGATATTGCTGGTATTCGCCGCACCATTTTGGTCATCAAGGCGCGCTGTATTTCCCGTGCCGGACTGGGTGATCGTGCTGAAACTTGCATCACCATTTTGGTCCATCACAAAGGCCCGGTTGCCGCTGCCTGATTGCGTTACCAGACTGTCATTGCCCGTGCCGTCTTGATCG
>CAZAHS010000109.1:0-7988 GCA_964484855.1 uncultured Sphingomonadaceae bacterium
CATCGCCTTTGGCATTGTCAATTTCATCAAGTTTGCGGCGTGCATAATCATGGGGAATACCGCCATCTTTCAAATAATTCCATAGCTGTGCGACAAAACGCGCATGATGGTCCGCGCCCAATTGGCGAAAATCGGGCAGGCTACATGCCGCCCAAAGCCGCGCCAGACGCGCCGATGATGTTGCCTCTGCGGCAATCTGGCCATCGCCTGCCAAACGCTGCAAAATCGACACATCAAGCGCTTGCGGGGCGGGGCGCAATGGATTTCTGCCCGATTTGCCCAATGGAGGCTTTTGCGCCAGCGATTCCTGTAGATTATCAAGGCTGCTATAATCCAGATCATGTTGCCGCCAATAAAGATTGGGCAGAGGCGGCACCTGATGATTTTCTATCCGGTCAATTTCCTCCGGCGTAAATTCCGCTGAACGCCCGCCCGATAAAGAGGCCAATGTGCCAAATGTGCCATCGCGCTGATGCCGCCCGGCGCGCCCGGCAATTTGTGCCATTTCCGATATGGTGAGCCGCCTTTGCCGCTGGCCGTCAAATTTGCGCAATGCCGCAAAAGCCACATGATGCACATCCAGATTTAACCCCATGCCAATGGCATCTGTGGCGACCAGATAATCCACCTCGCCCGATTGGAACATTGCCACCTGCGCATTGCGGGTGCGCGGGGATAACGCCCCCATCACCACCGCTGCGCCGCCGCGAAACCGGCGCAGCAATTCAGCAGTTGCGTAAACTTCCTCAGCAGAAAAAGCGACAATGGCAGAGCGCGGCGGCAGCCGGGAGAGTTTCTTATGCCCGCCATAGCCAAGCTCAGAAAAGCGTGGGCGGGTCACGATCTCGGCATCGGGCAGCAGCGCCTCAATCATCGGGCGCAGGCTGGCCGAACCCAATATCATGGTTTCTTCACGGCCACGCGCATGCAAAATACGCTGGGTGAAAATATGCCCGCGTTCTGGGTCTGCACCAAGCTGCGCCTCATCCATGGCGACAAAGGCATAATCGCCATCAACCGGCATGCTTTCCATAGTGGCCAGCACCCAGCGTGCGCCCTCTGGCACAATGCGCTCTTCACCGGTAATAAGCGCAACCTCTTTTGGCCCTTTAATGGCGCAAACCCGGTCATAAACCTCCCGCGCCAACAGGCGCAGCGGAAAGCCGATAAGGCCGGAACTGTGCGCACAAAGCCGCTCAATAGCCAGATGCGTTTTGCCGGTATTGGTCGGCCCCAATACGGCGATAAGCTTTTGCTCTGAAAAGGTGTGACGGGCGGAGGACATTGTTCTGCTTATCTATGTCGCGCTTGATAGCATAGGTTGCAAGGCAAATTACCGCCAATGCAGCAAAAGCGCTCTGCGCACGGCGATATTGGCCGCATATACGCGGCAAATGCTATCCATCGGCATAGCGGGGCGGCTCGTCGCAGCGGGTGAAACCTAAAGGTGATATTAATCGAAAATTAAGGGTCTTTCTTCATCAACATGAAATAATATTATATAGCGTTTTTCATGTCTGATTATATCTATATAATGGTTTTGAGATTATTTGATGTACGACAATGAAGCCCCTCAATCATCTGAACCGGCTGCACCGGACCAGCGCGCCGCCGCTGAAGGATTGGCATCGGGCAATATAGACGCATCTGTTACGGCTGAAAAACAATCTGCATCAACACAATTGGCCCTAATCCCTGCAAAATATAGCGTCTCAGGCAGATATGCCGCGGCACGAAATTATATAAAAGGGCTGGACTGGACCCCGGATCTGGGCCGCAATATTGGCAGCTTAAGCTGGCTGCGCGGCGTTGCGACATTGTGTATATTATCGCTGGTTGCACTTAGCTTCTGGCCTGATTTCAGCGCCATAAAAGCGCGCACCACTGCGCCGCTAACTATACAGGAATTTGATGAATGGCGCACCCAACGTATTGCTCCGCTTGCTCTGGGCGGCGATGTTGGGCGCAAAATGGGGGCCACCAGCGCGGTTGTGCCGCTAACCGCCAGCCCGGAGCGCCCCAATATAATCCTGTCTGCCACCCTGAATAATGGTGACAGTTTTGCCCGTGTACTGCGCCGCGCCGGTGTTGGCCGCGATCAAGCTAATGCTGTCACTCAATTGGTCAGCAAAAATGTTGCGCTCAGCGATATTGAGCCGGGCACCAATTTGGACATTGTGCTGGGGCGCAGGCCGTCACGCAATGTGCCGCGTCCGCTGGAAAATCTGGCATTTCGTGCGCGCTTTAATCTTAATCTAAAAGTGACGCAGGGAATTGACGGCTTTACCATTACCCGCCAACCCATTATCGTCGATGATACGCCGTTAAGATTACGCGGCACAGTAGGCAATAGCCTATACCGTTCGGCGAGAGCAGCCGGTGCGCCGCCGCGCGCTGTTCAGGAATATCTCAAAACATTGGCGACCAAAATTTCGGTCGGCCGCGATATTGCCGCTAGCGATGAATTTGATTTTGTCATTGCCTATAAGCGCGCAGAAACCGGCGAGCGGCAGGTTGGCAAATTGCTCTATGCTGCCGTGCATCGCGCAGACCGCAAAATGGTCGAGATGATGAGCTGGGAAAAAGATGGCCGCCTGCAATGGTTTGACCCCAAAGGCGTGGGCGAGCAACGCGGCGAATTGGCGCGTCCGGTTAATGCCAAAATATCCTCTGGCTTTGGCCTGCGCCGTCACCCCATATTGGGTTATCGCCGCATGCATAGCGGGCTGGATTTCAGCGCAGGCTATGGCGCGCCCATTTATGCCGCAACGGATGGCCGCGTCACCTATGCCGGGCGCAAAGGCGGCTATGGCAAATTTGTGAAGCTGAAACATGCTGGCTCTCTGGCCACGGGGTATGCGCATATGAGCCGCATTGCCGTGCGCTCTGGCCAGCGGGTTCGGCGTGGGCAAATTATCGGCTATGTTGGTTCAACCGGCCTGTCAACCGGCCCGCATCTGCACTATGAACTGTATCGCAATGGCCGTGCTATCAATCCGCAATCTGTGCGTTTTACAACCCGCGCACAATTAAGCGGTGAACAATTGGCGCGCTTTCGTGCGCGGCGTGAAATGCTGTTATCGCTGGAACCTGGCAATGCCCTTACCCCGCTTGCCCCGCCGCCGATAGAGCAGCCAGAGCGCGAAATTGAGCGTTTGACCGGCAAACCGGACCGTAAAATTCGCGGCTAAATGCTGCACAAAACACTATTATCTTTAATGATTTAGCCTCTGGCCAGTCAAATTACGCTCGGCTATGCTGCGGACATGACACATTATCCCATGCATCGCCCGCGCCGCACCCGCGCCGCCAATTGGTCCCGCTCTATGGTGCGCGAAAACCGGCTTGACCCGTCTGATCTTATCTGGCCGCTATTTGTGACCAGCGGCAAAGATATTGAAGAACCCATTGCATCCTTGCCCGGTGTCTCGCGCTGGTCCCTAGATGGCATTGTCGCGCGTGCGCGTGAAGCGGTTGATCTGGGCATCCCCTGCATTGCGCTTTTTCCCAATACCCCGCCAGAGCGGCGCAGCGACAATGGCACAGAAGCGCTGAACCCTGATAATTTAATGTGCCAAGCGATTAAGGCCGTCAAAGATGCGTGCGGCGATGATCTGGGTGTGCTGACCGATGTGGCGCTCGACCCCTATACGAGCCATGGGCAGGATGGCCTGCTGGATGATAAAGGCTATGTGGTGAATGATGCCACGGTTGAGGTGCTGACCGGCCAATCGCTTAATCAGGCAGGTGCGGGCGCGGATATTGTGGCGCCCAGTGACATGATGGATGGCCGCATTGGCGCGATCCGTAATGTGCTGGAAGAAGCAAGCCATCATAATGTCCAAATCATGGCCTATGCCGCCAAATATGCCAGCGCCTTTTACGGCCCGTTTCGTGATGCAGTTGGCTCTGGCGGATTGCTAAAAGGTGATAAGAAAAGCTATCAAATGGATCCGGCGAACGGCGATGAAGCGATGCGCGAAATTGCGCTCGACATTGATGAGGGCGCGGACAGTGTGATGGTGAAACCCGGCCTTGCTTATCTCGACATCATCTACCGCGCCCGGCAAAGCTTCGATGTACCGGTCTATGCCTATCAAGTGTCCGGCGAATATGCCATGCTGGAAGCCGCAGCATCGGTTGGCGCAGGCGAGCGCGATGCCCTGCTAATGGAAAAACTCATGGCCTTTAAGCGGGCAGGCTGTAGCGGCGTCCTAACCTATCACGCACCGGTAGCGGCGCAGTTATTGGGCGGGTGAGGATAGCGGATATTGGACGATATTTTGTTTCTCGCGAAGGAAGCGAAGGAGCGAAGAGCGCGAAGCAACGGCGGCGCTAAATGGCGGAGATTGAACATTGTTTGTAGAGGAAGTTGCAGCTATCGCGGTCAATACCGGTCTCAACCTGCACAAAGATGTCGGGCCGGGCTTATTAGAAAGCGCCTACCAACAAATATATGCACATGCGCTTCGTAAACAGGGATTGTTCGTTGAGGAGCAAACAGCCATTGCTTTACATTATGATGGACTTGTAATTGAGCAAGGCTTCCGTGCAGACATCATCATTGAAAAGAAGCTGCTTATCGAACTCAAATCAGTTGAAAAACTGCTTCCTGTCCACCGCATGCAAGTGGTCACCTATCTGCGCTTTTTAGAACTACCCATTGGCTTGCTCATGAATTTTTCTGCAGAAAGATTCCGTGATGGCCTTATGCGTATTGTTAATAATCATCACGACACACGCGGTTCTAAGCTGCGCCAGCATCAATAACCTTCGTTCGGCTTCGCTCCTTCGCGTTCTTCGCGAGAAATATGGGCTTCGCTAGAAATACCGGCAAGGACAGCATTAAAGGATAGCCATGACCAACCCACACCCCGATGTCTCCATCATCACCATTAATGGCAAGACGCCGCAAATTGACCCTAGCGCCTTTATTGCGTCTGGCTGCCGCATCATTGGTGATGTGACCATTGGGCCGGATGTTTCCATCTGGTATAATTGTGTGCTGCGCGCCGATGTCAGCCGCATTGAAATCGGCGCGCGCAGCAATATTCAGGATGGCAGCGTGGTGCATTGTGACGGGCCAACGCCCATGGCGCCAGAAGGATGCCCGACCATAATCGGCGAAGATGTGCTGATTGGCCATATGGCGATGGTGCATGGCTGCACCATATATGATCGCGGATTTATCGGGCTGGGCGCGATTATTATGAATGGCTGTGTGGTGGAAAGCGATGCCATGCTGGGCGCGGGCGCATTATTGCCAGAGGGCAAACATATGGGGCCGCGCGAACTATGGGTGGGCCGCCCTGCCAAGCGTGTGCGCGAACTGCCCGATGCGGCCATTGCCGGCATGAAGATGGGCACCGCCCATTATGTCGAAAATGGCCGTCTGCATAAGGCCGCGATAAACGGCGAGAGTTAATCGCCAAGGTTAATCAGCCGAAGCGAGCTGGCCAGCATTAACAGTAGCTATCATATCCGCAATGATTAGCGGCCGCGATAATCACGGGGCGGCACATAACGCTCACCACGCTCTTTTGCGCGCATTGCTGCATCGGCAATTTCGGTTTTGCGCATGACCTGCTCATGCCGGTCTTTATTGCGCTGCCCCGGAGTTTTGTTCAGCAATCCTTTAACCAATCTGCGCCCGGAAAAAACATCCAAGTCACGAAAAGCCAAAATAAAGGCCAACAAAACGGCCGCCATAGAAATTGAAGAAAATGCGATAAAGCCCTGATCTGGTGTCATGGTTTTTCCCCTGCTTTTGGTCCTGACAATGGCTATGCAGAAAAATGGTGCAAAACTGCTTGGTGAACAGGGTTAAATTTGTGTGAAGCGCCCTTATGGCATTGAAACATTGACTTTATTTTTAAAAATCATGCAGGTAGTAAAGTTAAAACGCTGCAAAAATAGGCGTTAAATACCGTTTTTGCGGCCAAAACCTTCGGTCGTGATAGAGCCTGTAAAGCGCCGCGCGCGCCCTGCCTCATCGGCAATATGAGTCGCATTGCGCAGCATGTGCAACTTATCCATGCGCTGTTGTACTGCGGCGTCTCTTGTGAAAGTTCCATTTATGGCCAATCTGAAACGCCAGTCGGTGCTGGCAATAATCGCAGCCAGGCCGAAAGCCGCAAAGGACAAGCTGCCATAGGTCACATTTATCGCATCTGCCATTATCATAATCTGTTCCCACAACGCGCCGGTTTGATATGGTCTCGGCGATTACAAGAAATTACATACGCCATAGCGGCTATACAACTGCTTGCCCGATACGGTTAAGACAGATATAATTTTGTGTATCTGGCTATCTGTCTTTGGCTTTTTGCTATGGCCCAAAAGCTACGTGCCTTAGCAAAGGCAAATATCAAGCATTAACATGGCTAATAACCGCCGCCATGGGCAAAGCGCGGTTATAAAGATGCGGGAACAGCGCGCCGCCGCGCGACGTCTCCCACACCACATCATCACCCAATATGCCAAGGTCAATCTCGGCAATTACCAGCCCGCTTTGCCCCGCAAAATGCTTGTCCAGCGTGCCTTGCAACTGCGCTTTGGCGGACAGGTGGATATAGCCATCGGCCAGATCAACCGGCGCGCCGGCAAAATCCCCCTCCGCCTGAAACGCAGCCCATTGCGCGGCTGTAAAAATCTTAAAGGCTATATTGGGTAAAACATTGCTCATATATGCTGCCTTTAAAATGGGTTGAGAGTGAAACCGGCCTGTTGCAGCCGGGCATGGGCAGTCATGGCGGACAGCTCCATGGTCACACCGGGCAGCAATTCGCTTTTTGCCAAGCCTTGCGCCGCCGCGCTTTGCCCGCAGATAATAATCTGTACATCAACCCCCGTTTCCGCCGCCAATAATGCCGCCACCAAAGGCGCATTGGGGTTGCTCTTTTGCGCGGCATATTTGCGAAGATAAGCGCCGTCCACCGCCATATCAAACACCGCTGGACCATGAACAACCACCGCCACGCGGATATTTTCCCGCGCTATGCCATTGGCCACATGCATATTGATGAAGCGGGTGGCGGATATAAGTGTACGGTTCAGCGCCCCTGCATTCCCCTCCGCCACATCAAATGCCACTGCAAGCTGCGTATCCGCGGGCAATGGCGTGTCACTGTCAATCGGTGCATGCGGGCCATATTCGCTAAAAACCGGGCCAGTGGCAAAGCCGTCAGGCAATTGCTGCGCCATTGCTGGCAGGTCGGTCAAGGGATAAGAGAACGCAAAAATGATGAATGCGGCAAGTGCTTTTGCCAGCGCTAGCGGTCGATATGTCATGTCGCTATTGTGGCGCGAAATGGGCCATGGCACAAGCCGCCAGATACGCTATCGCGCTTTCTTTCATGCGCCGCGCACGCTAAGCCTGCTATTGATGAAGCGCTATCTCACCCTTGCCCTGATTGTCGGCATAGCAGTGCTGGTGCTGCGCCACCCGCTCTCCCCCATCGCCCCCTATTTCACGCCGCAGCCGCCAGTGAAAGAAACGGTAATTGCCCGCTTTGCCCTCTGCCCAAAAGCTGCGCGCACCGCCTGTGTTATTGATGGCGACACCATCCGCTATAAAAGCCGCCGCATCCGCATTATCGGTATAGACGCCCCCGAGCTCTACCCCGCCCGCTGCCCCGCCGAACAGCAAAAAGGCGAAGCCGCCCGCAAGGCCCTGCTTAACTGGCTCAACCAAGGCCCCTTCACGCTGATTGGCAGCGCCCAAGACAAATATGCCCGCGACCTGCGCAGCATAAAGCGCGGCGATGAAGATGTTGGCGATGTGCTTGTTAAGATAGGGCTGGCCCATGAAAATATACCATTTGAAGACACGCCAAATTGGTGCGGGTAAGAACCATAATCTTATAAACCGCGATCATCCTGAATGTATTTCACGTGTCAGCATTTACTAAGGCCGTCATCCTGAATTTATTTCGCGCCTTAATATCCACCAAAACCGTCATCCTGAATTTATTTCAGGATAGCAGGAG
>CAZAHS010000110.1:0-7859 GCA_964484855.1 uncultured Sphingomonadaceae bacterium
TCCAACACGCACCAGCCATGGGAAGGGCCAGTGGCATGGTATGAATTGGTGGTGCACAGCGAAGAGGGTTGGGACTTTGCGGGCGCAACCTTTCCCGGCTCGCCTTTTCCGTTTTTGGGGCATAACAAAAATCTGGGCTGGACCAACACGGTCAACCGGCCAGACCTTATCGACGTTTATGAACTGACCGTCGATGATGCGGGCAAGCGTTATAAGCTGGACGGGCAGTGGCAGGAGCTGGAAAGCCGTCAGGTGTGGTTGCCGGTAAAATATGGCCCTTTCACTATCCCCTATCCGCAAACTGTCTATCGCTCTGCCCATGGTCCGGTGATTAAGAATGAAAAAGGCTATTTTGCGGTGCGTTATGCCAGCATTGATGACCTCACCATGTTGACGCAATATTACCGTATTCAAAAGGCGCAGAATTTTGATGAATGGCAAGAGGCCATGGCATTGCAGGGCGTGCCGTCCACCAATTTTATCTATGCTGATAGAGAGGGCAATATTGGCATGTTTTATAATGCGCGCTTTCCCGACCGTAAGGCGGGGGTGGACTGGCGCGGCATTGTGCCGGGGGATCGTTCAGACCTGATCTGGCAGCAGCCGGTTAGCTGGAACAGCGTGCCAAGGCTGGTCAACCCGGCATCAGGCTATGTGATGAACGCCAATAACACGCCGTACACAACCGCCGGGCCAGGTGATGAACTAAAACGAGAGGATTTCTCGCCGCTTCTGGGGATTGAGGAGAATTGGACCAATCGCGGCGCGCGGGCCATTGCTTTGCTGGAGGCGGAAGACCTTATTAGCCGCGAAGCGCTGGAGCGGATTAAATATGATACGGGATATGTTCAGGACAAATACCCCAAATTATGGATGGACAAGCTGCTGGCAGTGGATGTTGGCGATGATGATAATCTGAAACAGGCACAGACCCTGCTCGCGGCATGGGACTGGAATATGGATGGCAAGAATAAGGGCGATGCGCTGGCGCTGATGCTGATGAACACCGGATTGTTCAACGCGCCTTTGGGCCGGTCGCTGGTCGATGATCTGGATGCCAAGGAAGAGCTGGAAAAAACCGTCGATCATTTGCAAACCCATTTTGGCACTATTGACCCGCCACTGGGTGATGTGCTGCGGTTGCGGCATGGCGATGTTGATCTGCCCTATATTGGCGGCAGCGATGCGTTGCGCGCTTCCACGCGCTGGGATGTGGATGATGATGGGCGGCTATCAATTGTGCATGGTGACAGCTTTTTGATGTTTGTGGAATGGGATGAGCAGGGCAATGTCTCCTCACAATCCATCAACCCTTTTGGTTCCGCAACCACACGGCCAGATAGCGAGCATTATACCGACCAGTCGCCATTATTTGTAAAGCGGCAATTAAAACCGCTATTGTTTACGCGCGAAAAACTGGAGGATGCAGGCTTTGTGGCCTATAGGCCGCAATAATTCAGTGCGAAAGCATCTATAATATTACATAATTCTGGCCAATATTATAACAAATAAACATCGCTAATATGGCTGGTCGACCAGTAACATTTAGAGGCGATGAACACCATTGAACCACCGTTTCTGTTCTGTATTATACTATGGTGCATAAATGCCTTTTAGGAGAGTTGTTTTTATGAATATCCATATGAAAAATTATCTGGCCGTACTGCCATTGGCAGCCTCATTGGCATTGTCTGCACCTATGGCCATGGCACAAGAAGCTGCGCCGGTCGCCGATCTGGTTGCGCAAGTTGATATTCCGCATACCAAATTCACATTGGATAACGGCCTGACGGTCATTGTGCATGAAGACCGTAAAGCGCCTATCGTGGCGGTTTCTGTTTGGTATGATGTGGGGTCAAAGCATGAGCCTAAAGGCAAAACCGGTTATGCGCATTTGTTTGAGCATATCATGTTCAACGGTTCCGCTGCTGCGCCCGGCGATTATTTCAACTATACATCGCGCATTGGCGCGACCGATCTAAACGGCACCACATGGCTGGACCGTACCAACTATTTCCAAACCGTACCCAAGGCCGCGCTGGAAGCCGCGATGTTCCTAGAGGCGGACCGTATGGGCAATTTGCTGCCCGCGCTGGATCAGGAAAAACTGACCAACCAAATCGGCGTTGTGCAAAATGAAAAGCGCCAAGGTGATAACCAGCCTTATGGCCTGCTGGGTTACCGCCAAACAGAATTGCTGTTTCCTTCAGATCATCCTTATGGCCACACAACCATTGGTTCTTTAGATGATTTGCAGGCGGCCAGCCTTGATGACATGCGCCAATGGTTTATTGACCATTATGGCCCGAATAATGCGATTTTGGTGCTTGCTGGTGATATTGATGAAGCCGAAGCGCGCACATTATCCGAAAAATATTTTGGCAAAATCAAGCCGGGCAAAAAGGTAGCGCCGGTAACCGCACCAATTCCGACACTGGATGCGCCGATATTGGAAACCATGAAAGACAAAGTGCCGACCACAACCATCGCGCGTAGCTGGGTTGTGCCGGGTCTTACCGATCCTGATTATACAGCCCTGCGCGCAGGCGCGACCGTATTGGGCGGTCTGTCTAGCTCAAGGCTAGATAATATTCTGGTCCGTGATGAGCAGTTAGCCGTGAGTGTTAGCAGCAATGTTAGCGGTTTTGTTTCAGGCAGTATTTTCAATATTCGTGTGAATGTGAAGCCTGACCAGGATGTTGATGCCGTAAGCAAGCGGCTGGATGAAATTTTGGCGGATATGCTGGAAAATGGCCCGACGCAAGATGAGGTCAACCGCGTTGCAACGCGTGAGGCTGCTGGCCGTATCTCAGGTCTTGAACAAGTGGGCGGTTTTGGCGGTAAGGCCGTTGCCTTGGCCTCTGGTCAGCTATTCGCTGGCGATAGCGATTATTATAAAACCGAATTACAAAGTCTTGCTGCGCTTACCCCTGACACTATTACGACCGCGATGAACAAATGGCTGTCGCGGCCGGTTCTGGAAAT
The DNA here is from genome assembly GCA_964484855.1 of uncultured Sphingomonadaceae bacterium. Classification (GTDB taxonomy): domain Bacteria; phylum Pseudomonadota; class Alphaproteobacteria; order Sphingomonadales; family Sphingomonadaceae; genus Alterisphingorhabdus. Next base: position 2,986 of record CAZAHS010000110.1, read on the forward strand.
CCGAGTGGAGCCAGGTGAGCGTGAGGAATATGTTGAGGTTGCTGCTGTTGAACAAGCGTCAAGCGACACCAGCATTGGCCCTGATTATTCCGCTCTGCCAGAAATTGGCGAAGTGACCAATGTGGCATTTCCCGATGTGGAAACAGCCACTTTGTCTAATGGCATAAAAGTGTATTTTGCCGAAACAAATGCCGTGCCGGTTGTGCGCGTAGCCGTGAATTTTGACATTGGCAGTGCTGCTGATCCAGCAGATAAAAGCGGTTTGCACGGCATGGTAACAGCGATGTTAGATGAAGGCACGACCAGTCTGACATCAAATCAAATCGCGGAAACAGAAGAGCGCTTGGGCGCTAATATTAGCGTAGGAGGCGGGCTGGATGACAGCACTGTGTCAGTACGCGCTGTAACGCCAAATCTAGGCCCCGCGCTTGATTTATTGGCTGACGTTATTAAAAATCCGGCCTTTGATGCGGGTGAGCTGGAGCGGGTACGCCAACAGCAATTAACGCGTATTGCCGGTGAAAACCGTCAGCCTGTTGGCCTTGCCCTGCGTAATTTGCCGCCGCTCATCTATGGTGAGGAACATCCCTATGGTAAGCCGCTCACTGGCACAGGTGATCCAGCGGTTGTGCAATCTATAACGCGCGATGATTTGCTGGCTTTTCACGGCGCATGGATGCGCCCTGAAAAAGCGGAAATCTTTGTCGTTGGCGATGTTAAAATGGATAATGTCATCCCCATGTTGGAGCAGCGCTTTGGCGCATGGGCACCAGAGGGAGAGGCCGCGCCTGACAAGGACTTGAATGCTGAAATTCCTGCACAGCAGGGCCGCATCATTGTCATCAACCAACCCAATTCTCCGCAATCGCTTATTTTGGCGGCGCAGGTGCTGAATGCCAAGGGCAAGGAAGACCTGTTCGCTTTGCAAGCATCCAATGAAGCGCTGGGCGGTGGTTTCCTCTCGCGCATCAACTTTGATCTGCGTGAGACTAAAGGCTGGTCCTATGGTTCGCAGACAATTTTGCAACGTCCTGATGATCGTGTTCCGTTTATCGTATTCGCGCCGGTACAAACTGACAAAACTGGTCCATCTGTTGGCGCGATCATCCAGAATATCAAAGACTTTATTGGCGATAAAGGCGTAACGCCGGAGGAGCTTGAGCGGATTATAGATGGTAATATCCGTTCATTGCCAGGCAGTTATGAGCAGTCATCGGCAGTGCTGGGTCAGCTACGAGCGGATGTTCGTTTTGGCCGCGATTTTGATTATGCTGAGACTCTTGCCAGCCGTTACCGCGGCCTGGATGCTAAGCAGCTTGATGCAGCGATGCGCGAGGCCATTAATCCTGATGGCTTTACTTGGGTGATTGTGGGTGATGCAGAGAAAGTTGCACCGCAGCTAAGCGATCTGGGTATTCCGGTGGAATATCGCGGCTATACACCGGCTGCATCAGAAGATGAAACCGCAACCGACTAATCACGACTTACCAAGGCCGTAACGTTAAATATGAACCTGTTGCATCTATGGTGTAACAGGTTCATATATTGCCAGTTATTAAAAAAATTCAGGAGAATATAATGGCTTTAGAAGGCGTATATGATTGCGTGACCAAATCACCAATGGGCGACCAGAAATCAGTTTTGACCGTTAATGTTGATGGCGATAGCTGGAGTGGTTCCAACACTGGTGCCATGGGGTCGCTGGACATTACCGATGGCACAGTTGTTGGCGATAAGCTGGTCTGGACCATGGACATGACTGTGCCTATGCCCATGAAATTGGAATGCGAAGCCACTGTTGATGGTGACACACTGGAAGGTGAAGTCAGCGCCGGTGCATTTGGCAAAATGGCCATGACTGGTGTTCGTCAGGCGTAATCTTGGCCTGATTGTCACGAACAAATAAAGAAAAACCGCGCAAAGGGATATGCCTTTTGCGCGGTTTTTTATGTGTGGTTTATACCCAGATAGTTATTCGACGGTTACGGTAACTGCGCGCCGATTTTGCGCCCATGCCTGTGGGTCGGAGCCAAGGGCATCGGGCCGCTCTTTACCAAAGCTGACGACCTGAATGCGCGATGGGGCAATGCCCAGCGCGACCAGATAGTTTTTCGCGGAATTTGCACGGCGCTCGCCCAGAGCAAGGTTATAATCACGTGTGCCGCGCTCATCGGCATGGCCTTCGACAATGATCCGCTTATTCGGATATTGCGCCAACCAACGCGCTTGGCTTTGCAGGGTTTGCTGGTCTTCGGTATCAATATTGAAACGATCAGTATCAAAGAACACACGATCGGCGCTAACAGTGGCCAGAAAATCTTCCTGACTGCCCGCAACTGGTCCTGTTTCAACGGGCCGTGTCGGCACATTTGTTGTGGTTTGCGGACCTGTATTTATTGGCGCAGGCGGTAATTCTGGCGGTGCCTTTTGCCCGCAGGCGGACAATGCCAGTATAGAAACAGTGAGAATAGCGGATTTAAGGAATGCGCTTTTGGGGGATTTTGCAGCAGTCATAATAAACTCCTATAGGTTGAGTGTTCCGTGTGAACCTGTTGATTTAATTATAATTTCGACTCGCAGAAAATATTGTTACATTAAAGACTATGTCGCCATGCAATAATTATGGCAAGACTGGCCCCCAACTGGGGTCAGAGCCATCAACCGGTGTGCGCAATTGCCGCGCATTTTGGCCGGTTAGATCCACCTGCCAAAGGCTTGTTTTTCCGGAACCGCGCGCGGTGCGGAAAAACTGGATAAGCCGGCCATTGGGCGCCCAAGTCGGTGCCTCATCTTGCCAGCTATTGGTCAGCAAACGGATATTGCCGCCAGTTGGTGTCATGGTACCAATGCGGAAATCACCCGAAACGCGGGTGAAAGCAATCAGATCACCGCGCGGGCTCCATTCAGGTGTCGCATAGCGTCCGCCGCCAAAGCTGATGCGCTTCTGGTTGCTACCATCGGCATTCATAACATAGATTTGCTGCGCGCCGGAGCGGTCGCTTTCAAACACAATCTTGCTGCCATCGGGCGAATAGCTGCCGCCAACATCAATGCCCGGCGCATTGGTCAGGCGTTTCGGGCTGCCGCCGCCAACGGGAATGCGGTAAATATCGGTATTGCCAGCCTGCGCCATAGAGAACAGGATGAAGCGGCCATCAGGGGACCAGCGCGGCGCAAAAGTGGGGTTATTGGTACTGAAAACACGCCGCTGCCCGCCGCTATCAACATCATAAATATAGATGCTGGGGCTACCGTTTAAAAAGCTGAGATAAACAATGGACTGATAGTCGGGGGAAAAGCGCGGGGTGAGCGCAGTTGCTTGTCCATTGGTGATGAAGCGGTGATTGGCGCCATCACTGTCCATAATTGCAAGTCTTTTTGTGCGCCGGTCTTTGGGACCGGTTTCCGCAATATAGGCAATGCGGCTATCAAAAAACGGGCTTTCACCGGTTAGGCGTGAATAAACACTGTCTGCACATTTATGCGCCGCGCGTCGCCATTGGGCCGGTTCAACGACATAGCCCTGACGCGTTAATTCTGTGCCCAGCACAACATCATATAGATAACAGCCGACGGTGATGCGACCATCGGGCATGGCGCGGACAAAGCCTTGTATCAGCGCTTCGCTATTGCGGCCGCGCCAATAGGGCAGGGCAGGCTGTGTTACCTCATCAAATTTAATGGCACGCACGGCATTGCGACCAAGCGGACGAAAAAGCCCACTGGAGCGCAAATCCGCGACGATAACATCGCTGACCCGCGCGCCCAATTCATCGGTGCTGCCGGCCGGAGTGGGCGCGGTTTGCGGCGTGGGCAGGCCGGGCACGGATATGGTGATGATATTGTTGCTGCTATCATCGGTTACAGACCCACGCAGCGGATCATCCTGGTTTTCGCTCTCAACTTCAATTGGCAATTGCTGCGCATGGGCAGGGCCTGTGGCCACAATAAACGTGCAGCCAATGGCCAAGGCGGAGCAGAAAAGGGAGGAAAGGCGCATCATAATTTCCTGTCAAAATCATAGCTTATATTATCCCAAGCTTCATAATATTCCGAAGGCAGGGAACTGAACGGTTGGGCATCGAGCACGGCACGGATGGCGCGTTCACAATGCACAGTTTTTTGCGGACTATTACTGGCGTTCACGCCGGACTGGCTGCTGCAACGCGGTGTGCCAATAACGCGGCCATTTTTGTCTAAACGCCAATCTACTGTCGTGACCAATTTCTCAACATCTGCGCCAGTGGGCGCGCGCCATTTTGGTTTTAATTTGCGGGTAATTTCGCGTTGCAGTGATGCCTGAACACGCGGCCCGGCCCGTGCTGCGGGCGGCGTAGTGTTGCGGCTAAGCGATTCTTCATCTGAAACACCATCCAGAAAGTTGCTGCCCAAGCGGGAACCTGTTTGCCGCTGGTCGGGGCGGCGGCGGTCTGAACGATTAACCGGTTTGGGTTTTTTCTTAGTGGCTGGTTTTGTTTTGGGCTTTGTTTTGGGCTTTGTTTTTGTCTTTGCCGGTGCGCTGCTTGCCTTTGCTTGGGTCTTTGCAGGGGATGGCTGCTTTGGTGTCTCAATCACCTCTTCAGCAGTTTCCTGCTCCACCAACTCTTCAGGCGGCGGCACAATTTCGCCCAATTCCGGCGCAATGCTGGTGGCCGCTTCAACATTGGGGGCAGGCGATGTATCGACCAAGGCAATGGTATCGGCCAATGTAACGGCAATGGGTTCACTGGGTTTTATCTTTTTAGGCGGGTTTAATATGCTGAGCGACAGCACGCCAAACAGCGCAACATGACCGATTGTGGCCAATATCAATCCGATAATTTCCGATCGTTTCATCAGCTAAACATTTATCCTAACCAGATGAACTGTAAATG
>CAZAHS010000111.1:0-7808 GCA_964484855.1 uncultured Sphingomonadaceae bacterium
TTTCTTTTCCCCAAAAAGGAAGATGGCACTGATCCGCGTACTTGTCCGGCCTGTGAAGATGGCAAATTGGCGCTGCGCGGCGGGCGTTATGGCGCATTTGTAGCATGCTCTAATTATCCTGAATGCAAATTCACGCGCAAATTTGCGCAGCCCGGCGGCCAGGATGATGATGCTGCATCTGGCCCTGTCGATATGGGTGTTGATCCAGAGACTGGTGAGAAAATTGAGCTGAAATCAGGACGTTTCGGTCCATATTTTGAACGCGGCGAAGGCAAGGAAGCCAAACGGGCATCATTGCCCAAAGATTTGCCGCGCGATGAGCTTGACCTTGAATGGGCGATAAAATTGCTTTCCTTACCGCGCACCATTGGTGAACATCCTGATACAGGTAAGGAAATTAAGGCGGCAATTGGTCGCTATGGCCCTTATCTTATCCATGATGGCAAATATGCCAAATTGGAATCCACCATGGATGTTTTTGAAACCGGCATGAATGCAGCGGTTGCCAAATTGGCAGACGCTGCCAAAAGGCCGGGCAGGGGCCGAACCGCTGCAGAACCGCTAAAGGTTTTGGGCAAAAACCCAGAAACCGATGCAGAAATCAAGGTAATGGATGGCCGATATGGCCCCTATGTTACTGATGGCAGTGTCAATGCAACCATTCCCAAAGATAAGGATAAGGATGCCATTACGTTGGATGAAGCGATTGTTTTGATCGCGGAGCGGGCCGCCAAAGCACCTGCGAAAAAGAAGCGTAAGGCTCCTGCAAAAAAGAAGGCACCTGCTAAGAAGAAACCGGCAGCGAAAAAAGCGCCTGTTAAAAAGCCTGCTGCCAAAAAAACCGCGGCCAAAAAACCGGCAGCGAAAAAACCTGCAGAATAATAGCTATAGCTGGGTCAGGCGAAGCTTGGCCTAGCGCTGCTCCAACCCTATTTCACGGTAAATATCGGCGCTATCCCGCCAATTTTCTTCGACACGGACATGCAAATATAAATGCACCTTGCCGCCCAGTTGTTCGGCAAGTTGTGTGCGCGCAGAGGCGCCAATTTCTTTTATCATGCTGCCGCCTTTGCCCAAAATAATGGCGCGCTGGGTTGGCCGCTCGACCAATATTTGCTGATGAATTTCCAGCGAACCATCTTTGCGCTCTTCATATTTTTCGGTACGAATGGCGCTGGCATAAGGCAGTTCAGAATGCAGCCGGTGGTAAAGCTGTTCGCGCGTTACCTCGGCGGCAAATAACCGCTGGCTAACATCGCTAACCTGATCTTCTGGATAATGCCATTCGCTTAGCGGCATATTATCGCGCAAAAATTCACGCAGCGGGTCAAGACCCTCACCGGTCAGGCTGTTGGTGAAGAAAATTTGCTGCGGTGACAGCTCTTCCTGTAAGTCATTAGCAAGATCAAGCAATTGCGGTTTTGGTGTTTGGTCCACCTTGTTCAAAATCAAAATCACCGGACAGTCCGATCGTGCTGCCAATTGCGCAATCATCTCGCTATGTTTTTCGGTTTTGCGGCTTGCATCGCGAATAATCATGACAAGATCTGCGCCTTCCAGACTGTCACTTGCTGCACTGACCATAGAGCGGTCAAACCGGTCATTGCCCTTAAATATGCCTGGCGTATCGAGCAGCAGCACCTGACTATCGCCAAATAATGCAATGCCGGTCATGCGGGTGCGGGTGGTCTGCGCTTTAGCACTGGTAATCGCCACTTTCTGGCCGACAAGTGCATTCACTAATGTCGATTTGCCCGCATTGGGCGCGCCAATAACGGCGACAGCGCCGCATCTTTGCGCACTGTCTTGGCGCGTTTCATTATTTGTCATATATTGTCATTTCCATATTGCGTTAAAAACGCCTTTGCAGCAGCCGTTTCCGCTTCTTGCTTACTGTTACCGCGCGCTTCCACAGAGCCGACCTTGGGAATGCTGAGCCTTATGGTAAATTGCAAAGCGTGGTGAGGGCCGCTGCGGTCAATCAATTCATATTCGGGCATTTTACGGCGGTTTGCTGCGGCCCATTCCTGCAACCGGGATTTGGGGTGTTTGCTTGCAGCGCCGTCCTGCTGAACGCTTTCGCCCCAATGCTTGGCAACAAATATGCTGGCTGCATCAAAGCCTTGGTCAACATATATAGCGCCAATAAGCGCCTCCATGACGTCACCCAGAATGTTTATGCTATCACGTGCACCATCATCACGCGCTTGCTTGCCCAATATTATATATGGCCCAAGATCAAGCTTACGCGCAATGACGGCGCAATGCTGACGCGAAACCAGCCGATTAAGCCGAACAGACAATGCACCTTCCGCCTCATTAGCAAAATCATGATAGAGAATATGGGTAATAATCAGCGCCAGCACCCGGTCACCAAGAAATTCAAGCCGCTGATAATCGGCATTCTTCCCTGCGCTGCCATGCGTAAAAGCAGCTTGAAAAAGCGGTAATTTTGATGGTTTTATGGCAAGCTGATTTTCTAAAAACGCTATTAGATTGTCCGGTGGTGAAGAGTTTTCGGTCAAAAAGTCTCTCCAATACGATCCCAACGTGCAGCGCTGAACCACGTCCATGGCAAAACCCAAGATGCAGAGCCATCGGTTGAAAAGACGGTAAAGGCTGCTTTTCCGACCAGATTTTCCTGCGGTACAAAGCCAATACCTCTGCCATCAACTTGGGCAAAGCGGCTATCCTGGCTGCGATCACGATTATCGCCCATTAGGAAAAGGCTATCTTTGGGTACAATATATATATCGGTATTATCGGCAATCTGCCGATCAACCAGATCAAGCACCTCATAGCTTTTGCCGCTAGGCAATGTCTCGCGAAAACGCGGATAGCGGCATTGTGTAACCCCGTTGCTGGAGCGTTCTTGAAAACTTTGTTGTGAGCAGGGATGCTCCCCCGACTGCTCGGCCGCATCAATCATATTTTGTGAAACCGGGATAACAAAGTCCTCAATTTTCTCTTTAACCACAGCCTGACCGTTAAGATGTAAGACGCCGTCAATCATCTGAACACTGTCGCCAGGCAAACCAATTACGCGCTTTATATAGTCATCCTGATTGCTTGGCGGGGCTTTGAAAACCGCAACATCGCCGCGCTCTGGCTGAGATGCTAATATTCTGCCGGGTATTAACGGAGCAGAAAATGGTAGGCTATGTCTGCTAAAGCCATAGGACCATTTGGAAACAAACAAATAATCACCAATTAACAGCCGTGGCTGCATGGATTCAGAAGGTATGTTAAAAGGCGAGAAAATAAAACTGCGAAAAATGAATATAACAATCAGCAATTTTGCCAGAAATTTAACAAAATCAACAGTCTCTTCACGATTTGATCGCGCGCTATCATCTTTATTTGCTGTCACTATATCCGTCATTCGCTAGATCCGTCATTCTGTGGCTAATATTGAATTTGCTTCATATCTGAAGTGCTTTGAAGCCAGCTTACGCCAAGGTCAACAATGTTAGCATATTTGCACCAGCAGCAAATATTTTTCGGATGAATATATCCTGTTCAATCATTCATGATTTGGCTAGGAACAGAGCTTAATGAACGCACTATATCCACCCCATATTATAAACAGAAAGTAGATTTATGACTTTGGATCGTGATTGGCTGCAAAAAATAGCAAAAAACAGCGATAAAATTTTAAAGCTTTTTGATGATGATAATGGGCGCGTTGATACATTGTCCATCAGTTTGGATATTGCCGGGCAGCCGCTTTATGCCGACTTTTCCAAAACGCATTTAACAGCCGATATGCTGAACTCCTTCGCGCTCTGGGCAGAAGATGCTGGCATGGCTGCGATGCAGCAAAAGCTTTTTGCCGGTGATATAGTCAATCCGACAGAAGGCCGCGCAGCCACCCATTCGGCAGAACGTGGATGCGGCGATGCGGTTGCGGTTGATAATGCATCAGCATTGCGCAAGCGCATATATGGCCTGATTAATGCGATTGATGACGGGGTATTTGGTGAGATTAAACATCTTATTCACATCGGTATTGGTGGCTCTGCGCTGGGGCCAGATATGCTTTGCGATGCTCTGACCCGCGAAGAAAATCGTTATGATGTACATATTGTTTCAAACATTGATGGCGCAGCGCTGGCCGAAGCCATAAAGGCATGTGACCCTGCAACCACCATGATTGCGATTGCATCCAAAACATTCACCACAACAGAGACATTGCGTAACGCAGATTCCGCATTGGATTGGCTGCGTGAAAATGGTGTTGATGATCCATATGGCCGCTGTATCGCGCTTACCGCAGCGCCCGATAAGGCAAGCGAATGGGGGATTGACGATGGCAGGATATTGCCTTTTGCTGAAACAGTTGGCGGGCGATATTCCTTATGGTCCAGCATTGGTTTCCCCTTTGCACTTGCAGCAGGGCCGGATGCTTTTGACGATTTGCTTGCCGGAGCAGCAGCGATGGACCAGCATTTTGCCGATGCGCCATTTGCGCAAAATATTCCGCTTTTAGCAGCATCTGTAGACCAGTTTTACTGTCGCGGCAGAGGTGCCCAGACCCGCGCGGTATTTGCTTATGATGAGCGCTTGCGGCTTTTGCCAGACTATCTCCAGCAATTGGAGATGGAGAGCAACGGTAAATCTTCCACTCTGGACGGAGCCATGGTGGATGCTCCCACCGCGCCGATTACCTGGGGCGGAGTAGGGACCGACGCGCAGCATGCGGTTTTCCAGCTTCTGCATCAAGGCAGCCATGAAATACCGGTGGAATTTATTGTTTCAACAACGCCCGGGCATGATCTGGATGCAGCGCATCACGCCATATTGCTGACCAATTGCTTTGCGCAGGCCGCTGCCTTAATGACGGGCAAAAGCTCTGATGACCCACATCGCAATTATGTCGGTGACCGACCTTCGACAACAATATTGGTTGATGATGTTACACCGGCAATATTGGGCGCTCTCATCGCTTTTTACGAACACCGGGTATTCGCCAATGCCGTGTTAATGGGCATTAACCCGTTCGACCAATTTGGCGTTGAATTGGGCAAGGAAATGGCTAAGTCCATTTCAGGCGATGCCAATGCTAATTTTGATCCATCGACCAAAAGCTTAATGATTAAAGCCGGTCTGACCGACTGATAACAATAAAACACCAATTTTGAGGATCCTATATGTCTGAAGAACAATCCGAATATGATTATGATCTGTTTGTAATCGGCGCAGGCTCAGGGGGTGTTCGCGCGGCGCGTATATCCGCCGCGCACGGGGCAAAAGTTGCGATTGCAGAGGAATACCGCATCGGCGGCACCTGTGTTATTCGCGGCTGTGTGCCGAAAAAAATGCTGGTTTACGGGGCGCATTTTGCCGAGGATTTGCACGAGGCAGGGCGGTTTGGCTGGGATATAGGCTCAAAGGAATTTGTCTGGCCGCGCCTGCGTGACATTATCCAAACCGATATTGATCGGCTCGAAGGATTATATGGTAATACGCTCAGCAGCCATGATGTTGCGCTGTATAAAGAGCGCGCAATTATTTCAGGCGCCAATGAAGTGACATTGGCGAGCGGGAAGACTATTTCAGCCAAATATATATTGGTGGCAACGGGCGGATGGCCCATGCCCGCGCAGTGCGAAGGCAGCGAACATGCGCTCACTTCCAATGAGATATTTCATCTCGACAATTGCCCCAAATCCATCATCATTGTGGGCGGCGGTTATATCGCTAATGAATTTGCAGGGATTTTCCATGCCTTTGGCGCAGAGGTAACGATTGTAAATCGCTCCGACACGATTTTGCGGCCCTATGACCAAGAAATTGTCGGTCGTTTAACCACTATGGCGCGGGCCAAGGGCATGCATTTTCGCATGAATGCCCAATTGCAAAAACTCACCAAAAATGATGATGGCAGCGTCACAGTGGATTATCAGGATGGCAGCACACAAACCGCTGATGTGGTCATGGTTGCCACGGGGCGCGTGCCCAATGTTAGCGGTCTCGGCCTTGAAGCGGTGGGCGTTGAATGTGATCGGCACGGCGCGATTAAAGTGGGCAGCGATAACAAATCCAATGTGGATTCCATATATGCGGTGGGCGATGTGACCAACCGTGTGCAGCTAACGCCGGTTGCTATTCGTGAAGGCCATGCCTTTGCCGATACGGTTTTTGGCAATAATCCACGCACGGTTGATTATGACAACATTCCCACTGCCGTTTTTTCCAGCCCGCCATTGGCTGCTGTTGGCATGACTGAGGAAGAGGCTGTTGCGGCTTATGGCGATGAAGTAAATATCTATCGCAGCGATTTTAGGCCCATGAAAAACGTTGTTTCAGGGCGCGAAGAACGCGGCCTTTACAAGATGGTGACGCACAAGCCAGCAGGCAGTATGCACGAAAAAGTTATTGGCTTGCATATGATTGGCCCTGATTCATCAGAAATATTACAGGCTGCGGCTGTTGCGGTAAAGGCTGGCCTTAACAAACAGGCATTTGATGACACTGTTGCCCTGCACCCCAGTATGTCTGAAGAGCTTGTTTTGCTGAAATAATTTTTGTTTTTTACAGTAGCCATAGACAAATTCTATCGCCCGCGGGATTGACGCAGCGTTCCTTTCGCTAAAGAGAGACTGCAAATAAGGCGCAAAACACGCTCATAACAAATGGGGAAAATATGCAGGATATTATCGACGCATTGGAAGCTAAGCGCGAAATGGCGCGACAAGGGGGCGGGCAAAAGCGCATTGATGCGCAGCATGCCAAGGGCAAACTCACCGCAAGGGAGCGTCTCGATATTTTGCTGGACCCCGGTTCTTTTGAAGAGCTTGATGCTTATGTTGAGCATAATTGCGTTGATTTTGGCATGGCAGAGCAGAAAATTCCTGGCGACGGTGTTGTTACTGGTTCCGGCACAATTAATGGCCGTTTGGTCTTTGTTTACAGCCAGGATTTTACTGTATTTGGCGGTTCGCTTTCTGAACGCCATGCAGAAAAAATCTGTAAGGTGATGGACAATGCCATGAAAGTGGGCGCGCCGGTAATTGGTCTGAATGATAGCGGCGGCGCGCGTATTCAGGAGGGCGTGGCATCGCTTGGCGGATATGCTGAGGTGTTTCAACGCAATGTGCTGGCCAGCGGCGTGGTGCCGCAGCTTTCGCTTATCATGGGGCCATGTGCTGGCGGCGCGGTTTATTCGCCGGCGATCACCGATTTTATTTTCATGGTGAAAGACAGCAGCTATATGTTTGTAACTGGCCCTGATGTGGTCAAAACCGTGACCAATGAGGTGGTGACGCAGGAGGAACTGGGCGGCGCGATTACCCATACCACCAAAACATCGGTTGCCGATAAAGCCTTTGAAAACGATATTGAAGCGCTGATGGAAGCGCGGCGGATGATTGATTTCTTGCCGCTATCTAACCGCGAAGACGTACCAGAGCGGCCAACCGCCGATGTTTGGGATCGGATTGAGGAAAGCCTTGATACCCTAATCCCAGCCAATCCCAACACGCCTTATGATATGCACGAGCTTATCACCAAAATGGTGGATGAAGGCGATTTCTTTGAAATACAGCCAGCCCATGCCGCCAATATTATCTGCGGCTTTGGCCGCGTTGAAGGCCGCACTATCGGCATTGTGGCTAACCAACCTATGGTGCTTGCCGGCTGCTTGGATATTGGCGCATCTAAAAAAGCGGCGCGTTTTGTGCGTTTCTGTGATGCGTTTGACATTCCGCTAGTCACATTGGTCGATGTTCCCGGCTTCCTGCCCGGCGTGGGGCAAGAGCTTAATGGCATCATCAAACATGGCGCGAAGCTGCTCTTTGCCTATGCCG
>CAZAHS010000112.1:0-7776 GCA_964484855.1 uncultured Sphingomonadaceae bacterium
TTTAAAGCCGCGCCGATAGCGGGGAATGCAGGCAGCATGGCATCAATGGCCAGCGCATTAAGCGCCATCATCGCCGCCATCATCATCACGAATTCGCGCGGTCCGGGGCCCGGTTTTTTGTTATCATTATTGCGCATGGACAACCCTATGGTGCTTATGCGCGGCAATTGCCATTTAATTGTGCACAGCATATCTGTGGTTCATGGAAAACGCGCCAGACAATGACGATGAAAAACAAAGCGTGAAGCAGCGTAAGATTATTCATGTTGATATGGATGCGTTTTTTGCCAGTGTGGAACAGCGCGATCATCCTGAACTGCGCGGCAAACCCGTGGCAGTGGGCGGGTCGTCAAAGCGCGGCGTTGTGGCGGCGGCCAGCTATGAAGCGCGTAAATTTGGCGTAAAGTCTGCCATGCCCTCTGTCACTGCGGCGCGGCGCTGCCCCGATTTGATTTTCGTGAAGCACCGCTTTGATGTGTATAAAGAAGTATCAGCGCAAATTCGTGAGATTTTCCAGCAGCATACTGATCTGGTTGAGCCATTATCATTGGATGAGGCATATCTGGATGTGACGCAGGATAAGCAGGGCATTGGATCTGCCACCCGCATTGCCGAGGCGATACGCGCCGCCATTCGCGCCGAGACGCAGCTCACCGCAAGTGCCGGTATTTCCTATAATAAATTTATCGCAAAAATTGCATCTGACCAGAATAAGCCTGATGGAATGTGCGTTATTCGCCCTGCCCAAGGGCCGGATTTTGTCGCTGGCCTGCCGGTGCGGCGCTTCCATGGTGTCGGCCCGCGTACCGGTGAGAAAATGGCGGCGTTGGGCATAGAGACAGGGGCGGATATTCGCGCCCAATCGCTTGAGTTTCTTACCGCGCATTTTGGCAAATTTTCCGGCTATCTCTATAATGCAGCGCGCGGCATTGATAACCGCCCGGTTAAGCCGCACCGCCAGCGCAAATCTGTCGGCGGGGAGCGCACTTATGGCGAGGATATTTACGAGGCAGACGCTCTGCACAGCGCTTTGGATGAGATTGTGCGCATTGTGTGGGAGCGGATAGAGCGCAATGAGGCGCAAGGGCGCACAGTGACGCTAAAGGCCAAATATAGCGATTTTCAGCAAGTCACGCGCTCGCGCTCCTTAGACACCATTGTGGCAGACCGCGCCGAATTTGCCGCCATTGGTCATGATCTGCTGGATGGGCTGATTCCAGTGCGCGCAGGTGTACGGCTGTTGGGGCTGACATTGGCGTCACTGGTTGGTGATGATGCGGGTGAAGATGACATGCCAAGTAAAGCGAGCGCAAAGCCGGTGCAAAGGGATTTCGGATTTTAGGACAAGTGGTTTGTGCAGAATGGGGAAGGGTATCTCTCAATATTGCGCCATAATTACACCTAATTAGCGCATTGCAAAAGACTTGCGCAAAAAGCATTTGTTCTTATTATGTTCTTATGCCCGAATCGCAAGAACCCATTGCGCGCTCTGCGCCGCCTATTGCCGACCCTGCTCTTGATAAAGCAGGTGCATGCGCGGATGCCTATGGCCCAGAAGATAGGACGCCAGATGGCGCGCCAGATGGTTTAGACGAGGTACACGCAGGGCAGTTTGCACGTTATGATAGCGGCCTGCGCTATTTGTTCATTGATTTTAATGCCTATTTTGCCGCTGTAGAACAGCATGATGATCCGCAAATATTTGGCAGGCCAGTCATTGTTATCCCGCTGGATTCTGCGCATACCAGCGCCATTGCCGTTAGCTATGAGGCCAAGGCGCTGGGCATTAAGCGCGGCACATCATTAGTCGATGCAAAGGCGATTTGCCCCAATATTGCAGTGCGCGTTGCGCGCCATGACCGCTATGTTGAGATGCATCATCAATTGTTGGCGGAGATTGAGCGGCATGCGCCGATATTGCGGGTCTGCTCAATTGATGAATGTGTCTGCCGGTTAAATCCGGAAGAAGCGCAGCCGGAACCGGCAAAATTATTAGCCCAGCAGATTAAGCGCGGACTGCATGATAATGTCGGCCCTGCGCTGCGCTGTTCCATCGGTTTAGCGCCCAGCGTCTTGCTGGCTAAATTGGCAGGGGAAATGCATAAACCCGATGGCCTGATGGCGATTGAGAGCGGGCAATTGCCTGGCGCATTGGCGGATATAGATTTAAGCGATATTCCCGGTGTCGGGAAGGGCGTGTCGCGGCGGCTGGCGCGGGCGGGCATTAGGCGTTTTGAGCAATTATGGGGGCTGGCCCCCAAACAAGCGCGCGCCATTTGGGGCTCGGTTGCGGGGGAGCGCTTTATCTATGCGCTTAAAGGTTTTGATGTGCCCGATGGTCCGCCGCCGAAAAAGGCGATGATCGGCCATAGCCGCCGCTTGTCAGGCGAACATCGCCAGCGTGAAGGTGCGCGCATTGTGGGCCGCGCCCTACTGCTTAAAGCGGCAAGCAGGCTGCGCCATTACGGGCTATATGCATCATCGCTGAGTGTTAGCGTGAAATTCTATCCCGAAGGACGCACAGGGCGCGAAACACGCTTTCGCACCTCGCGCAACAGCATGCGTTTCCTGCATGAATTTCAGAAGCTTTGGGATGATATATGCCGTGTGCTCGACGCAAATGGGGCAGGCCGCGCCGTCTTTTCGCAAGTCTCTGTGCATTTGCATGGCCTGTCTGACCAACCGCCAGAGCCTGACCTTTTCATTGATGAGCGCATCGACATAGATGACCATTTGCAAGCGCGTTTATGGTCGCGCATTGATGGACTGAACCGGCGCTATGGCATGAAAACCATCATGCCGGCATCGCAAATGGGTCTTGATCTCAATTATCTGGGCGTAAAAATCGCCTTTAGCCGGGTGCCAGAGGCTGAAGAATTTGCTGATCGCCCGGCAAATGCTCAGGCCCGCCTGACAGGGGCAGGACATTTGCGCAAATTGCGCAAAAATGCGGGGCGGTCTTTATATTAGAGCCAGATTTCCCAATATATTGGCCTAAGACGGCCAGCAAAGCGATAAGCCTAAAGCCGCGGCTTATGCTGATTTCTACCAGTGATCGCTAATATCCTGCTGCCCCAATGCTTCGGCGATGCGCGCACGGGTAGCGCGTGAGACATTGTCCGGCAGCCGATCGGTCGGCACAAAGCGTGCCTCTATGAGTTCCTTGCCATCAATGACCGGCTTATCTTTGGTGGTCGCGGTAAAAACCGTCACCATATTTGTCGCGCCTTTGGCATTATCCACAAATTTGGCAAGAAAAACGATATTATCCGCGCTGCATTGCACTTCTTCCTGCAATTCGCGAACCGCTCCGGTTTCGGGGTCTTCATTCCGCCCAATACCGCCGCCGGGCAACATATAGAGATCACTGCGGCCATAGCTGTGACGGATGAGCAGCACATCACCATCAGCATTAAAAACCACCAGTTTTGCGCCAAAAACCTGGGGCTTAACAACGCACCAATATATATTGCGACCAACTTGTGCCGCACGATAGGCCAGATGATAAAGCGGGCTTAGGAAAGTGGCGGGCATAAAATATAGTCCGATCAGGAAATGCGGGGAATGCCCAGCAAAAGGGTTTTATAACGCCATTGTCTTAACCAGGCGTTGTTTCGCGTCTTGAATAGCATTGACGGCAAAGCGCGCTGTTTTTATGCAATTATCTTTATCCTCTGCCATTTTTTCAGAGTAAGCGTTATTCCGATATTTGACCATCAATGGATTGCCTTCAAACAAGAAGATGCAATTTTTTCCGGCGCAAACAGCGATGATTTGCGTTCGCTGGCCTATCATGCAGGGGAATTTCTGCTGGCTATTGATGCGCAGGGCGTGATCCGTGATGTTGCTGGCATGCCTGATTTTGTAGACTGGCTTGATGGTTTATGCGGCAAGAAAATTTCAGAGACTGTTACGCCTGACAGTGTTGAAAAGGCGGAAAATATTTCTGCTCAGGCCCATATAAAGCCACATCAGGAGCGGCATATCAATCACCTGGTCGGTGAACGCAATATACCGGTTAGCTATCGGTTTATGTCATTGGATGGCGGCAAATGGCTGTTGGCCATGGGCAGAAACCTTGAGCAATTGGCCAGCCTGCAACAGCGCACATTAACAGCGCAGCAGGTTATAGAGCGTGATTATATAAATTTGCGCCAGACAGAATCCCGCTACCGTGTCTTGTTCCAGTCCATTATTGCGCCGACACTCATCATTGATGCCAAAACCCGCATCATTGAACAAGCCAATACGGCATGTGAGGACTTATTTGGACTGGATGTTAGGACATTGGCAAATAAAGATTTTCTTGATCTTTTTGATAAGCCATCCCAGCATTTGGTGCTGGGCTATTTCGGCGCTTTGTCTGTAAGTGATGCCATTCCGTCCGTGACATTGACGCTGGCACCTTCACCAAATATGCCGCAGCCGCAAGAGATTGAAACATCCGCCACAATTTTCCGGCAAGGCAAACAAAGCTATTTGCTTGTCACAATGGGCAGCGATATGCGCGCCAACATATTGCCAGAAAAATATCGCAATATCGAAGCCATGATGGAGCAACTGCCCGATGCTATGGTGCTTGCGGATGGTGCGCTGAATATTATTTACGCTAATCCCGCGTTCCTCATTCTGCTCAACGCCCACTCGCCCGAACAATTGCACCAGACAGCATTGCAGAAATTTATAGGGCGCCCTGCGGTTGATCTTAATCTGCTAAAGCGCGAGCTGGACAGCAATGGCAATGTGCGCAATTTCGCCTCTATCGTGAATGACGTGAATGGCCAGACAGAGCAGGTAGAGATTTCAGCGGCATTGATAGAGGGTGAAGAGCGATATTATGCATTTTCGCTGCGCAATGTCGGGCGGCGGGAACGTGATTTGGCACCTATAATGCGTTCAGAATTACAATCGGTTGACCAATTGACCAGCCTTGTTGGCCGCAAATCACTGAAACATATTGTCCGTGAAAGTACCGATTTAATCGAGAGCATGTGTATTCAGGCCGCATTGAAACACACAGGGGATAATCGAGCCTCTGCCGCAGAAATTTTGGGCGTTAGCCGCCAAAGCCTATATTCCAAGATGCGGCTTTACGAGCTGGGCAATAAAGACGAAGATTAAGACCGTTTGCGGCGCATAATTACACGCAATATCATCATAGAGAACGGGGCGGACGACGCATGAAACTGGGCTGCTGTTATTATCCCGAACATTGGCCCGAAGATATTTGGGCGCGTGATGCCCAGCAAATGGCTGATTTGGGCCTGTCCCTGGTGCGTATTGGCGAATTTGCATGGAGCCGCATTGAACCTGAGCCGGGCCAATATGATTGGGGCTGGCTGGACCGCGCGGTTGAAACACTGGCAGATGCGGGGCTAAACATCATCATGGGTACGCCAACCGCTACGCCGCCCAAATGGTTGGTGGATAGCATGCCCGATATGCTAGCGGTCGGGCCTGATGGCGCTGAACGTAAATTTGGGTCACGCCGCCATTATTGTTTTTCGCATAAAGGTTATCAGGCGCATTGTCAGCATATTGTGAGCGCTATGGCGCAGCGTTATGGCAAGCACCCGGCCATCACCGCATGGCAGACCGATAATGAATATGGCTGTCATGATACTGTGCTCAGCATATCGGATGCAGCAGCGAATGGCTTTCGTGATTGGCTGGCGCAGCGTTATGATAATATTGATGCGCTCAACATTGCTTGGGGCAATGCATTTTGGTCGATGGAATATCGTGATTTTGCGCAGATTGATCCGCCTTTCCTAACCGTCACAGAACCGCACCCTGCGCATATGCTGGATTATCGCCGCTTCGCCTCTGATGAGGTTGTGCGTTTTAACCAATTGCAGACAGATATTTTGCGCCGCCATGCGCCGGGCCGCGATATCATCCATAATTTCATGGGTTTCTATAATGATTTCGATCATCATAAGGTCAGCGCAGACCTCGATCTGGCAAGCTGGGACAGCTATCCGCTCGGTTTTTTGGAACAATTCTGGTTCACCGATGCTGAAAAAGCGGCTTATACACGCCAAGGCCATCCCGATATTGCCGCTTATCATCATGATCTTTATCGCGGCATGTGTGCTGGTCAATATGCTAAACGCTGGGGCGTTATGGAACAGCAGCCCGGGCCGGTAAATTGGGCGAAATGGAACCCTGCGCCGCTTAATGGCATGGTGCGTTTATGGAGCTGGGAAGCAGCGGCCCATGGCGCGGAATTTTGTTCCTATTTCCGCTGGCGGCAAGTGCCTTTTGCGCAAGAGCAAATGCATGCTGGTCTGTTAAAACCAGACAGCGCGCCCGCTCCTGGCTATGAAGAGGCCAAGCAGGTCGCGCAGGAATTGGCCGCTATAAAATTGGATAAATGCGAGCAAGCCGATGCTGCGCTGATTTTCAGCTATGATGCGGATTGGATGATCCGGACACAGCCACAAGGCGCTGATTTTCGTTATGATGAGCTGACCTTTCGTTGGTATAGCGCGTTGCGGCAATTGGGCCTGAATATTGATATTGTGTCCCCCGATGCTGATTTGACTGGCTATAAACTGGTGGTTGCGCCGACCCTGCCGCATATAGATGCTGATCTGCAAAAGCGACTGCGGGCGCTTGATGCTGTGCTGTTATTCGGCCCGCGCAGTGGTTCAAAAAGCGCTAACCTATCTATTCCAGAACATCATGGCCTTGATTTCATGGATATATATGTTGAGCGTGTGGAAAGTCTGCGCCCGGGGCTAACTATTGGTTTGAAAGACAGTGATGCGCGTGTCGAACGCTGGATGGAGGATGCTCATAATGGCCTGCCAGCGGTGCATGAAACAGATGATGGCCGCGCATTGTTATTGCATCTGGGCAATGCTTATTATTGCGCAGGCTGGCCAGATGAAGCTCTGTTAAAATCAATAATGCTGCAAATGGCGCAGGCGGCTGGTTTGGATGTGCAGCATCTGCCGGAAGGCCTGCGCATAAGGCAGCTTGGTGGTAAGATATTTGCCTTTAATTACAGTGGCAGCACCATCGCGCTAAATGACATATTTCCGCAATTGCGCAATGCTGACTTGCTCATTGGCGAGCTTTCGCTGCCGCCTGCTGGCGTGGCTATCTGGAGCGATAAGAGCGGATAGATTTGCTATTGCTCCGGCATGATTTGCGCGCTTGTAAACCCGCCCAATTTGGCCGAAGAGCAGCATATCAAAAGTAACAGGGTTAAGTTTTTTATGCGCTATGCGATAATCGGTTCGGGGATGATGGGGCAGGAGCATGTGCGCAATCTGGCGCTGCTGCCTGATGCTGAATTGGTGGCAATAGCTGATAGCGATCAGGGCATGCGGGCGCGCTCTGCTGCGCTGGCCAATGATTTGGGCCAGGATATTACAGCCTTTGATAATATGCAGGCGATGATGCAGGCTGCTGCCCCCGATGCCGTTATCATCGCAACGCCAAATTACACGCATTATAATATCGTGACCAAGGTTATGGATTATGGACCGGCCATATTGCTGGAAAAACCCATGTGCACATTGGCTGATGATGCTGTTGCTTTAGAAAGGGCGGTGCAGGATTATGCGCCTTTATTTTGGGTCGGTATGGAATATCGCTATATGCCGCCGGTGGCGCATTTTATTGAACGTGCGCATAAGGGTGATGCGGGTGCGCATAAGATGCTGATGATCCGCGAACACCGTTTTCCATTTTTGGAAAAAGTCGATGATTGGAACCGCTTTAACCGCAATAGCGGCGGCACATTTGTTGAAAAATGCTGCCATT
>CAZAHS010000113.1:0-7742 GCA_964484855.1 uncultured Sphingomonadaceae bacterium
GGCTTTACCGAAAAATTGAGCTTTGGCTGGCGCGGCAAAGGCTATTTGCTGGTGCTTAGCTTCTACCATGTTGGCGACCCTGATGAGGATGCGCTGACCAAATTGGCGATTTTGGCCAATCTGGCACTGGCCACCATGGTGCGCCACCATGCGCCGGTTGATCCGGACAATGTTGTAGATGTGATAGAGCGGCGACTGGGCCGTTCCTTCCCCGAATTGCCGCTGCGCGAAAGGCAGGTTTGTGCGCGATCATTGGCAGGGCAAAGCGCAAAGGATATCGGCTTTGAATTTGGCATTAGTCCTGGCACTGTTCTGACCTATAGGCAGCGCGCTTATAGCCGCACCGGCTTTTCCGGTACAGCCGACTTTCTGCCATTCCTGCTCAATTAACAGCAGGAATGGGCATGCTATTTTGCCATATTATAGATTTTTATATTGGTACAGGCCGCCAGACCTTCTTCAGAAAACTCAACGCCAATACTGGACCAGCGTGACCCGCCAAAGGGAATATGCGGCGCAACTTCGCCATGTTTGTTGATATAGACAGTGCCTGCATCAAGCCGGCGGGCAACTGCATTGGCGGCGTCCATATCTTGTGACCAAACAGACGCAGCCAAATCAATGTCCAGACTATTGGCCTGACGTACGGCATCATCAACATCGCTGTAACGGATGATCGGCAGCATCGGGCCAAATTGTTCTTCATCAACGCATGCCATGCCTTCTTTGGCATCGGCAATCAGGGTGATGGGGTAAAGATAATTTTCGCCATCACTATCTGGTTGCAGTGGCTGTCCGCCTGTTAAAATACGTGCGCCATCAGCCTTGGCTTGCTCCACAAGACTGCTAACCTTATCAAACTGCATGGCATTTTGTAACGGTCCAAGCACATTATTCTCATCCAAGCCATTGCCCATGGGCACCGCCCCTGCAACCGCGCTTAAAGCCGCACACACATCATCATAAATGCTGTCATGTACATAAAGACGTTTGAGCGCAGCACAGGTCTGGCCATTATTGATAAATGCGCCCCAGAAAAGCCCTTCGGCTATGGCTTGCGGATCAGCATCAGCCAGCACTATGCCAGCATCATTGCCGCCCATTTCCAGCGTCAATTTTTTTAGCGTTGGCGCGGCAGCGGCCATAATCTTCTGGCCCGTTGCGGTTGACCCTGTAAATGTGATTTTATCAATGCCACTATGCTGGGCCATGGCTGGGCCAATATCGCCGCCATCCGGCACAATGTTCAAAACACCTGCGGGCAAGTGGCTGGCCAATATCTCGACCATGCGTAATGTTGATAATGTGGTATAGGGCGATGGCTTGATGACGACACAATTGCCGGTGCGCAGAGCAGGGGCAATGTGCCAAATAGCGATCATCAGCGGCCAATTCCACGGCGTTATAGAGCCTATGACACCAATGGGCACATGATGCTGTTCAACGCGCGCCGCATCGTCATCTTGCAACACCTTTACCGGCAATTGCTGCTGCGCGGCAAAGCCCATCCAGCCAGCGCACCCGCCCAGTTCAAATTCCGAACCCATGCCTTTAAGCGGCTTGCCCTGTTCTTTGGTCAGCAATTCGGCCAGCTCTGCGGCATTATCGGTGAGCGCTTTGGCCAAATTGCCGCATGCATTTGCGCGTTCGCTATCATCCAGCGCGGCCCATAAGGGCTGGGCGCGCCGCGCCGCTGCAACGGCATCATCTAAATGCGCGGCTGTCCCCAAAGGCGCATATCCAACCAAAGATCCATCAGCAGGATTATGCACGGCGCGTGTCTGCGTAATGTTCACAGGCTGGCCATTAATAATGGCGTGATAAGAGGCTTTATTGTCTGTTTGCACATCTGCTGCTGCGGTCATTATAAAACTCCTATCATGGGTTTTCGCTTATATTTGTGCTTATTTACCGGCGCCGCTTTCTCTTGCGCGTTCAACAATATAGGCGCGAACGGATTCGGTATCTGCGGCTGACAATTCTGCTGCGAAACTGACCATGCCATTATCTTTTAGCAGACCTTCCAGCACAATTTGTTCCCAGATGTCGCGTTCGGTTATAGCGGCAGAATAACGCAAATCGGGCAGGACGCCGCCGCTTACTGCGGTGTCACCATGGCAGCCACTGCAATAGCGCGCATAAATATCAGCGCCTTTGCTGACCATTGCGGCATCGCCGAGCGGTGCGGGTAGCTCCAGCGCGGCCTTGGTAAAGGGCACAGCGTCAGGGAGCGTTTTGTCGCCGCCAATCTTATACACCAAAACGCGGCTGCGATTTACCTGAGGGCCATCTTCATTATGGCTCAGCTCGCCCAGCAATAGCGGCAATATGCCGCCCCAGCCAGCAACAACGGCGATATATTGCTCGCCATCAATTTCATAGCTGATCGGCGGAGCAACGATGCCGGTTTGTGCATCGCTTTCCCACATTTTCTTGCCAGTTTTGGCATCATAGGCGGCCAATTGGCCGTTGCGATTGCCCTGAAACACCAGTCCGCCCGCAGTGGAAAGAACGCCGCCATTCCACGGGCCGCCATGCTCAACACGCCATACTTCTTTTTGCGTGACGGGATCCCATGCCAATAGTGATCCTTTTAGTGACCGCCTTACCGCATCGCGGATTTTCTGGTCAGATGGCAATGCCACTTTGGCAAGATCAACGCCCAGATTGACGGTCAGGTTGCTGGCTTTGAAATCGGCATCATGAATATAGGGAAAGCCCAATTCTTGCGCCGGAATATAGACCAAGCCAGTATCTTGGCTAAATGACATAGGGTGCCAATTATGCGCGCCCATAGGCCCGGGGGTACCTTCAAATGGCTTGCCTGTTTGATGATAAAGTGCTTCCGGCTTAATATTGGGGCGGCCGGTCTTAGGGTCTATACCATCAGCCCAATTAACATTGGCAAAGGGTTCGCCAGACAGAAATTCACCTGTTGCACGGTCTAGAACATAGAAAAAGCCGTTTTTCGGTGCCTGCATAATGACTTTGCGCGTTTCACCTTCAATTGGCAATTCGGCCAAAATCATATGCTGTGTCGCGGTGAAATCCCATTGATCGCCGGGTGTGGTTTGATAATGCCAGACATATTCGCCAGTATCAGGGCGCAGCGCCAATATAGAGGAGAGGAACAGATTATCGCCGCCGCCCGGGCTGCGAATAGCCGGGTTCCATGGTGAGCCATTGCCAACACCCACATAAAGCAGGTCCAGCTCTTCATCATAGGCCATGGAGTCCCACACCGTGCCGCCGCCGCCCATTTTCCAATATTCACCGGACCATGTATCGGTAGCCAGCTCTTCAAAAATAGCATCAGAGGCCGCGCCGTCTTTTTTGCCCGGTTCGCCCGGCACCGTATAAAAGCGCCAGTCCAAATCGCCGCTATCTGCATCATAGGCAGAAATATAGCCGCGCACGCCAAATTCGCCGCCGCCATTGCCGATCAGCACCTTGCCTTTGACGATGCGCGGTGCGCCTGTAACGGTGTAGAATTTGCTGCGGTCGGTTATCGTGTCTTTTTCCCAGACCTTGCTACCGCTCTTGGCATCCAGTGCAATCAGGCGGCCATCAAATGAACCGAAATAAATGCGCCCTTCATGATAGGCTACGCCGCGATTGACGACATCACAGCAACCACGCACCGCCCATTCGCGCGGTACTTCAGGGTCATATTGCCACAATAATTCACCGCTGCTTGCGTCAAAGGCGTGCACCTTGCTCCATGCGCTGGTCATATACAGCACGCCATCGACAACTATGGGTGTGGCTTCCTGTCCGCGCCGCGTATCCAGATCATGATACCATGTCAGACCAAGCTCATCGATATTTTCAGCGCTGATTTTGGTGAGCGGGCTAAAACGCTGCTCGTCATGTGTTCGCCCATGTAGGGACCAGTCTCCAGCAGCATCATTATCGCCGCCAATAAGATTACAGCTTGCCAGACCAAAACAGGCCATCAGACCCAGAAGCTTTGCCTTACGAAACACAACATTCTCCGCTAAATTTTTATTGCTCCGATATTATGCAAAAATTGGTTAGCATATTTGACGGGGAATGGGGATGGTTTCCCCGCCAAAATATGCCAACCAATGCGCAATATTAGAATTGGAAATCCAATTGTACGCGCCATTCACCGGGTCGATTGAATGTCGCTTCAACAAAGCTGACGCCCGGGCCGGAGTTGAAACCCGATCCGATAAAACGTTTGTTGAGAATATTGCGGCCGATTAAGGACACGGCCCAATTTTTGTCAGCGGGTCCAATTTTGATTTGGCCGCCAAGCAGGCCAACCGGGCCTTGTGTCAATTCCGGTGTATTTTGCGCATCATTGGCAATGGTATCTTGCCAGCTATAATTGACATTCAATGTCAGGTCAGCACGGTCATCGAAAATACCGGTTGTATATGTTGCCGCGGTTGAAAAGTTAAACT
The DNA here is from genome assembly GCA_964484855.1 of uncultured Sphingomonadaceae bacterium. GTDB lineage: Bacteria > Pseudomonadota > Alphaproteobacteria > Sphingomonadales > Sphingomonadaceae > Alterisphingorhabdus. The sequence continues at coordinate 4,431 of CAZAHS010000113.1, forward strand.
CCGGTGTGTTGGGCAGTCTGTCATCAATGGTGACGGGCGCGGCAAGCGGGTCGATATTGGTATATTCTGCGTCAAGATAACCACCTGATGCAATCAATACCAGACCATCAGCGGGATAGGCTTCCAATTCCAGTTCGATACCGCGAATGCGCGCATCACCGGCATTTTCATTAGCAGGGGTAATGCCGCGCTGCACGATGATTTGAATATCATTATATTCATTCCAGAAAGCCGCGAAATTGGCGCGCAGCAAATTGTTGAACAAATCTGCCTTAATGCCAATCTCATAATTGTCAGATGTTTCCGGTGCAAAGACGATACCATCAAGCCCGCCAAGGCCAACAACGCCATCAAAATCGGGGTTGAACGGCGCGGTCAAGCGGGTGGTGAAACCGCCGGATTTGAAGCCTTGTGAGAATGTGAAATAAGTAAATACATCATCGGTCAGCTTATAATTAATGCCTGCACGAAATGAAACATCGCTAAAATCGGCTGTTTGCAATCCATCAGGGCCGAGGAAATTGACATTGGGTGTGCCATCCGGGTTGCTGCGCGGAAATGGCGTATCGCCTTCGGCATCAACCAAGCCGGCAAAGACAACACCAAAAAACGGTGTCGTGTTTTGCTGGTCAAGCTGCAGCTCTTTGCGCTCGTCCGTCCAACGCAAACCGCCAAAGACAGTTAAACGGTCAGTAATCTCAAAATTCGCCTCACCAAATAGGGCGAAGGCGCGGGTGTCTTGCTCATTGGGGCCAAAGATGTTCAGCAGGCCGCCCGCCAATGGCACTTGGTCAAGCTGGAACGCGCTTTCTTCAAAATAGAAAGCACCCGCAGTGAATTTCAGCCGGTCATTAATGAAGCGGCCATTAATTTGCAGTTCTGCGCTAAATTGATCTTGCTCAATGATGAAGCTGGTTTGGTCAATATCAAGCGGTGAATTGTCAATATCGCGGCCAAAGCTGGCAGAGAGTTCGCGGTAAGCCAGCACCGTTTTGATATCGAGATTATCGGTCAGTTCATATGTTGAGACATTGGAAATGCCCCATGAATCGATGTTGGAGAAGTTCGCGCCAGTGGCAAATGTGGTATCAATATCGCCGGTGATAAACTGCCCGTCAAAGATCGGGATATTGTTATTGGGATCAGCGTCGGAATTGACACTGGCAACGCCTGTAAAACCGCAAACCGGGGGCAGGGCGCCGGGCGGCAATGCGCTTTCAATAGTACAGGCATTGAACAGGCCAGGCAGGGCGCCATTGACCAGACCATTAGGGTCAACGCCAAAAGTCGCCGCTTCCTCGCCGCCTGCCAATGCGACCAATGTGCCCGGAGGGGCCGCGTCGCGAATGCGCGAATAATCGACAGAGAATGTTGTTTCAAAGCGCGGGCTGGCTTCCCATAGCAATTTGCCGCGAATCGTCTGGTTATCCAGTCCGCCGCCGTCCAAGCCATTGGTGTCTGAAACATTGCTGGCACCCAGCGGGATAAGATTTTCCGCGCCCGGTCCGTCAAAAACCAGACGCTGCTGAAAGCCGTCTTGCTGGTTGCTAGAAAAAGCAACAGAGCTAAACAGATTATCAGTAAGCGGCAGGTTTACAGCGCCATCAATACCGATAAAATTAAAGCGGCCATAGCTTACCGAGCCGCGTGCAGAAAATTCGCTATCGGGACGCGCTGTGCGCACATTAATCGCGCCGCCAATTGAGTTGCGGCCAAATAATGTGCCTTGCGGGCCTTTCAGCACCTCAACCTGATCAATATCATAAAGATCAGTAACTGAGCCGACGGTGCGCGCAATATAAACATCATCGACATATATGCCGACACCGGGATCGGTATTAATCGCGAAATCAAGCTGGCCAATACCGCGAATAAACCCCTGCACAGTCGATGAGGCACCAGAAAATTGCGATGTTGTGTCCAGCGTTACGTTGGGCGAGAAATTGCCCAGCTCACTGGTGTCCAAAATTCCGCGCGTTTCCAATGCCTGTTGGTTAAATGCTGTTACGGTAACTGGCGTCGTTTGCAAATCTTCCGCAACGCGGCGAGCCGTTACAACGATAGTTTGCAAACCAAAATCATCATCATCTTCGGCTTCATCCTGCGTGCCGGTATCTTCAGTTTGATCTTGCGCCAGCGCAGGTTGCGCCAAGCCGAAAGCCAATGCGGCAAGGGATATTTTGGTAAGTGAACGAAAATGCGCGGCAGTAGCTGTTTGATCTTGCGGGGCATTGGAAAGGGGGGTCCGATTAAGCATAGCGATTTCTCCTAAGGGCTTAGCCACCTCTCCGGGCGACATTTGCTAAACCTTAGTTAAATCGTGTAAATCTAGCCTGTGTCTATAGAACTATAGACGGTGAAATTTTCATCAGAATAGGTTTTGAAGGAATATTTTGTAATTATCCAACAGGAAGGTGCGCTGATTATTTTTGATAATATCAATTGGGTGCGCAATCTAAAACACGACCACGCTGCGGATGCTCTCACCTTTGTGCATCAGATCAAAGCCCTTATTAATCTCTTCCAGCGGCAAGATATGGGTTATCATCGGGTCGATCTGGATTTTGCCGTTCATGTACCAATCGACAATTTGCGGCACATCGGTGCGGCCTTTTGCGCCGCCAAATGCTGTCCCTTTCCAAACGCGGCCTGTGACCAGTTGAAAGGGGCGAGTCGCAATTTCCTTGCCCGCCTCTGCCACACCGATGATGATGCTCTCCCCCCAGCCGCGATGGCAGGCCTCTAATGCGGTGCGCATGACATCGGTATTGCCAGTGCAATCAAAAGTGTAATCCGCGCCGCCATCTGTCAGCGCCACCAGATGTGCGACCAGATCGCCCTCAATCTCAGCAGGGTTGACGAAATGGGTCATGCCAAATTTCTGGCCCCATGATTTGCGCTCATTATTGATATCAACGCCGATGATCTTATCTGCGCCGACCATCTGTGCAGCCTGCACAACATTCAGGCCGATACCGCCAAGGCCGAACACAATGACATTGCTGCCAGGTTCAACCTTTGCGGTTTTGGTTACTGCGCCTACACCAGTGGTCACGCCGCAGCCAACATAGCAGCTTTTATCAAACGGCGCGTCTGGGCGGATTTTGGCCACCGCGATTTCCGGCACGACGATGAAATTGGAAAAGGTGGAGCAGCCCATATAATGGTAAATAGCCTCGCCTTTATAGGACATGCGGCTAGTGCCATCAGGCATTAGGCCCTGCCCTTGTGTGGCGCGGATGGCAGTGCAAAGATTTGTCTTGCCGGACAGGCAGCTTTTGCACTGGCGGCATTCAGGCGTGTAGAGCGGGA
>CAZAHS010000114.1:0-7698 GCA_964484855.1 uncultured Sphingomonadaceae bacterium
CTGCTGCCGTGTGATATTTGCTTGTTGAGGATCAGGGTGAACCGCTTTAGGCTGCAAAGCCGGTTCAGGCGCTTTATTGGGGCTCTCTTCATTGACAGCCTCTAACCAGCCACAAGGCTCTTCTGCATAGCTGTGCTCAACACCCACCATCCGCCACCATTGCCAATAGCTCTCTAGCTCTTGATCGGTTTTGTAGGGCTGCATATATGGTGGTCTATCCCGAATAATGACAATATATCCGCTTGTATCGCGTGATATGCAAATGCGAAGCGATTTATTGCACTTGGTTGATGTGAATATTTTCGCTATCGAATTGTCGATAAAAGTGCAAATAAATGCCTATAACTTATGTGCTAAAGACACATTTGGGGAGCGAATATGAGTGAAGCCGAAATCCAACGCGAATCAATGCCCTATGATGTGGTCATTGTCGGTGGCGGCCCTGCTGGCCTTTCTGCGGCAATCCGTTTGAAACAAATGGCGGCTGAATCAGGCAATGATATTGATGTCTGTGTTTTGGAAAAAGGGTCGGAAATTGGCGCGCATATATTGTCAGGCGCGGTTATAGATCCGCGCTCGCTGGACGAACTGCTGCCCGATTGGCGCGATAAAGGCTGCCCTATGGCGGAAACACCTGTCACTGATAACCAGCATTGGGTGCTCACCAAAAAGGGTAAATTTAATATCCCGCATTTTTTCACGCCTTCATTTATGCATAATAAAGGCTGTTATACTGGTAGTCTGGGCAATATGTGCCGTTGGTTGGCCGAGCAGGCGGAAGAGCTGGGCGTAGAGATTTTTCCCGGCTTTGCAGCCGCTGAAATTCTTTATAATGAAGATGGTTCGGTTAAGGGCGTGGCCACTGGCAATATGGGCGTTGCCCGCGATGGCAGCCACAAACCTGATTTTGAACCTGGGCTTGAACTACACGCCAAATATACTTTTTTTGCCGAGGGCGTGCGGGGCAGCTTGACAAAAATTCTCAAAAAGCAATTCGCGCTGGACGCTGATTGCGAGCCACAGGTTTATGGCCTTGGTATCAAAGAATTATGGGACATTCCTGCCGATCAACATAAACCGGGATTGGTTATTCACTCGCAAGGCTGGCCGCTGTCAACCGGTTCTAATGGCGGTGGTTTTCTCTATCATCAGGCCAATGGGCAGGTCGCTTTGGGTTTTGTGACATGGCTTAATTATAAAAATCCATATTTACGGCCATTTGAAGAAATGCAGCGTTGGAAAACCCATCCGGAAATCCGCAAATTTTTGGAAGGCGGCAAGCGTGTTTCTTATGGTGCGCGTGCGATTAGCGATGGCGGTTTTCAATCAGTTCCCAAATTGGCTTTTCCGGGCGGCGCTTTAATAGGCTGTTCAGCAGGGTTTCTGAATGTGCCGCGCATTAAAGGCACCCATACCGCTATGAAATCCGGCATGATGGCCGCAGAAGCTGCTTTTGCCGCGATATATGAGCAGCGCAGCAATGATGAGCTGACGGCTTATCAAAGCGCTTATGAAGGTAGCTGGGTCTATCAAGAGCTTAGCAAGGTACGCAATGTGCTGCCATCTATGGAAAAATTCGGTGACAAGCTGGGTTCGCTATTTGCAGGCATTCATATGTGGGCAGAGCATCTGGGTATCAAAATGCCTTTCACCATGGGGCATGAGCCAGACCATAAATCATTGGCGCGCAAAGAGCATGTTCACCCGATTGACTATCCCAAGCCCGACAATGTGATAACCTTTGATCGTTTATCCTCGGTATTTCTGTCTAACACCAATCATGAAGAGGATCAGCCCGTCCATCTTCAGCTAAAAGACCCCGCAATACCGATTAAATATAATCTGCCGGTATTTGATGAGCCTGCGCAGCGTTATTGCCCAGCCGGTGTTTATGAGGTGGTGGAAGAGGATAGCGGAGAGAAGCGCTTCCAGATCAATGCGCAAAATTGTGTTCATTGTAAAACATGCGATATTAAAGACCCGTCACAAAATATTAACTGGGTAACGCCTGAAGGTGGCGGTGGTCCTAATTATCCAAATATGTAAGGCATTATGCTGCATTTTTAATATTGGGTCTTAGCTGCATATGGCATTATATCAATGCGCTCCGGCAAAAATCAATCTCGCGCTGCATGTGCGGGAGAGACTTGATAATGGCTATCACCTGCTTGATACAATTTTCGCTTTTGCAGCAGATGGCGACAATTTGAGTGCCGAAAATGGGCAGGGCTTAAGCATAGATATTATAGGCCCCTTTGCTGAAACATTGGCCGCAGATGGTGATAATCTTGTGCTTAAAGCGGCAGAAGCTTTGGCACAAGCCGCTAATATATCGGCCAATGTGCATTTTACTCTGGAAAAGCGCCTTCCTATTGCATCGGGTATAGGCGGCGGTTCGGCTGATGCGGCCGCTGCGCTGCGTCTTTGCAATATTTTATGGGGCCTGCATTGGTCAAGCGACAGGCTAGGCCAAATTGGCTTGCAAATTGGCGCTGATGTGCCGGCATGTTTGCGGTCAATCAGTTGTCATGGCACCGGAATTGGCGAGAAGTTGGAACCTATTTTGGAACCTAAATGGCATGGTCTGCCCATATTGCTGGTGAACCCGCTAAAGCAGGTTTCAACTGCGCAAATATTTGCTGCATGGGATAGGCAGGACAGAGGCCCATTGTCGCAGCCTGTCCATATAATCGATAATATCATTCAGGGCAGAAATGATTTGGAACCAATGGCCATGGCGCTATGTCCTGATATTATTGCGATCTTGGAGCAACTTGCGGCCTTTCAGCCATTGCTTTCACGCATGTCTGGATCGGGGGCAACATGCTTTGCACTGTTTGCGGATATGACGGAGTGCGAAACCGCCGAAAAACATATAAAACAAATTTTTTCAAAGGCTTGGACAATGACGTCACGGCTTCATGACTGGTCTTTTAACAATGGTTGATAGAAATATTGACGCGCTGGTGGAATATTCTCCATCGCGCGGTGATGATATTTTATCGAAGCTTATGGTTATCGGCGACCATGCCGCCAATAGCGTGCCGGATGGCGTGGATCTGGGTATAGATGCGGCGATATTGGATACGCACCGCGCTGTAGATCTGGGGACGCGCACGCTCGCCAATATATTGCATCAGCGTCATGGCTGCGCGGTTGCCAATGCCCGTGTTTCGCGGCTTGTTGTTGATCTTAACCGTTTTCGTGATGAACCCTCCACCATCCCATATGAGAGTGATGGTATCAGCATTGCGGGGAATATTCTGGATGACCGGCAATATGAAGCACGGCTGTCACAATATTATGATGGGTATCATGACCGCGTTGGCCAGTTGATTGAGCAAGAAAAACCGCAATTTATAATATTCCTGCACAGCTTTACGCCCATGTTAAAGGAAGATGGTACAGAGCGCCCCTGGCATTATGGAGTAATGTATGACGATGACGAAAGAGCAGCGCATATCGCATTGAATTATTTCGCTGATTTAAACATATTGGCTGGTAATCAATTGCCCTATTCAGGGAAGATTTATAACAGCTCTTTTGGTCGTCATGCAGGTGCCCGCAAAATAGCCTATTTGGGGCTAGAGGTTCGGCAGGATTTGTTAGCAGATAAGCAGGGAATTGATGCTGTCTCACACGTGATTAAGAGCTTAGCAGAGTCTGTTTTACGTAATTTATGACCGGCCATAATGCTTTGTTCAAGCTTTTCGACGCTGACAGGCACAAGAATCATCGTTAATGCTCTGGACTGCTTAGCGCCATTGCCGTTATGCCTAACTGGCTTAATAAAGTGGCGTTAATAATGGTGGCGGTGCATATGTTTTCTTCAGAATCTATAAATTTGATATCGAAAGGCGGAACTGCTTTTGCGCTGGGATTAGCGATTTTGCTTACAGGTTGCGGCGTTGGTGCAGACCGTGAAGAGCAAAAGGCAGCGGCAGAGGAACCACCACCACCCGATCCTGCTGCTACCGCGCCTGAGGCCAAGCCGGAACAAGTGTTTGAGGATGATGGCAAATTGAGCTGTGCGTTGGCCGGCGCTGACAAATTTACGCGCACATGCGTGCTGGATAAGCTTTCCGATGAGAATGGGAAGCAGATGATATTTCGTCACCCCGATGGCGGTTTTCGGCGTTTTCTTGTGGTCACTGACGGGCGCGGTCTGGTTTCTGCTGATGGCGCTGACGAAGCCTCAATAAGCATCCTTGATGATAAAATAATTGAGGTTGCCGTGAATGATGACCGTTATCAATTGCCAGCAAAGATCGAAGAATAAGCTGATATTATTCGCCAGAGTCTCTATAGCCTTTAGCAATTAATAGGTCAGGATGGGCGAGTGGCGAATAATCAGGATATTGTAATCAGAATAGCCGCGCGTGGTGACGGTGTAACGGCGTCTGGCCAACATATTGCAGGTGCAGCGCCCGGGGATAGCCTTTCAGAAGATGGTGGCTTGGTTCATGGCCCACATCATGTAGAGCCACCATGTCAACATTTTAGACAATGTGGCAATTGCACCCTTCAACATATTGATAAAAAATCTTATTCTGACTTTATATTAGACAGAATAAAAGGCGCTTTGGCAGGGCAGGATATTGCAGATATTGCCATAAAAACGCCGATAATTTCCAAAGAAAAAAGCAGGCGCCGAACATCTTTTCGTGCCATTCGTATGGGCAAAACTGTGCATATCGGCTTTAATACAGGTCAATCTCACCGTGTGATAAATGTTAAACAATGTGAGGTTTTACAGCCTGAGATATTCGCTTTATTTGCGCCGCTGCGTACATTTTTTTCCGCTTGGGAAGATAAGAAGCTCAGCCTTATTATTAATGCCAGTTTAGTGGATCAAGGCATTGATCTACTTATTAAAAATATAAACCCTGATAGTCTGAAGCAATATGAAAAACTCTCTTCCTTTGCAAAAACCCATAATCTCGCCAGATTAACAATAGATAGGGGGGAGGGCGCAGAAACGCTTTATGCGCCAGAGCCTGTGACAATTACACTGGGCGGTGTGCCTGTGCCATTGCCGCCAGATAGTTTTTTACAAGCCACTAAAGACGGCGAAGCGGCTTTATGCGCTGCGGTTGGGGACTGGCTTGGTTCTGCTGCTATTGTGGCCGATCTGTTCAGTGGTCTTGGTACTTTTGCGCTGTCTTCTGTTCAGGCATCCCGCCAAATTCAACCGCCAATATTGCGCAAAATCTATGCTGCTGAAGCGGGTCGCGATGCAATAATGGCTCTAAAAACTGCTGCAAATATAGGAAATATAGCCGTGTTTACCGAGCATCGCGATCTGTACCGCCGGCCATTAACGGCTGCGGAAGCCAATCGGTTCGATGCCATTATTTTGGATCCACCGCGTGCCGGCGCTAAAGAACAGGTCGCGCAATTGGCAGATTCCAATGTGGCTAAGATCATTTATGTCAGTTGCAACCCAAGCAGCTTTGCCCGCGATTGCAAAACTTTGCTGAACTCCGGATATACCCTTAAATATATTCAACCCGTGGGTCAGTTTCTATGGTCAACACATGTTGAGCTGGCAGCATTGTTTGAGCGTATTGCGTAACACGGGGCGTGAGGCTTAGAAGTAGAGCCTATTTATCGGACCAAATAACGCCATTTTGCGGTTTACTATTAACGGATAGCTCAAAAACATCGGGCCGCGAATAATGGCCATCTGTATCAAGTGACGTCAAGGCTTCACCAATTGCATCCATGTCAAGCTCTGCCGAAATGGTTTCGGACTGGCTACCCGCCTGCGCCATAACCATAGTGTCGGGGGCAACAATTTGGCTACCGCCTTTTTGGAGCTGTTCATCGGCCATGCTCATAATAAGCTCATGTGCCGCATTATCGCCGCCAAGCATTTCAAGGCCTTCTAGCAGGTCAGAGCGGTGCTGTATTGTTCCGGCAGCAAGCACATAGCAGCGCCCTTCAAAAGCATAATGGCGCGATGCGACGGAATAGCTTTCCCGCACAGTGGGCCATGCAGCAATATGCACATGTTCGCCTTGATTATGCATGGCCGCGCGGGCCAATGGCATCCAGTTTTCCCAGCAGATCAAACTGCCCACCACCATGCCATCATTGGCAATATGTGGTTTTAGGGTGGAGCCATCGCCGCGCATCCAGATCAAACGCTCGCCATGCGTTGGCACCAATTTGCGATGATTTAAGGGCGCTTGACCAGGCCGAAACATCATCTGATTATTATAAAGACTCGACCGGCGGCGCTCATGCGCACCCACTGACACCATGACGTCATAACGATCGACAACATCCTGCAAAGGTGCAAACCGCTCATCGCCCTCAACCACAGCATTTTCGAGCATCATGCGGTGCAGCGCTTGTGTTCCAGGATGGTCCCACATTGCAGCATCAGAGGCTTCATCTAACCATAAGGGGTAGCCGCCCAAAAAAGTCTCACCAAAAGCTATAATATCAGCGCCATTCCTGGCCGCATCCTCTACAAGCTTAATCAACTGACTTATGCCATGGCCAATAGCCAAGGGAATGGGGGCAGCTTGAACAATAGCTGCGGTTAAAGTCTTGCGCATCTGGCTATAGCTTTCTTTTTGTTAGTGACCGGTTTTGGTAATGTTCATAGCAATATTCGCTATTTGGACAAAAAGGTTTCATCTGCGTAACTTACAGGCTCAAAACACTGCCCAAGCGGCATGGACGATAAGCGCTATTAGGCAAAGACTCGATAAAACAAACATGCCAAAGCGCACCGCAACGCGGTTCACCAATGCCTGGATCAGGCTGTGTAATATGCGCGTGATGACATAGCCCCATGCGATCATATTGTTGATGCCGTCGCCATAGCCTGAAATATATAATATAATTGCAGCCGCGTAAAACAGCGTCGGCTGCTCCATCAAATGATTGTAATTATGGGCTTTCCACTGCACTTTTGGATCAAGGATGCGATCAAGGTCACCGCCTGTTGAGCCCACCAAATTGGGGACATCAATATCGGCCTTTTGCATGGCGGGCAGGCGGGTGGCGTACATCCAAATCCACATCACCATTGACCAGCCCAGCAATATGACCACTGGCTGTAAAATATTATCCATTATTCGCTCCCCTGATTAATTTCTTGTCGCGTCTAAAATGTTGCGATCAGCGCCATTACAGAAAGGCCGATTAGGCAAAATGTTGCGGCCAAGAAGATTAAGAACCGTATTTTTACGGTATTGACCAAAACCTGCCAAAGGCTGTGCAATATGCGCAGCAAAACATAACCCCATGCCAGCCCGATAGACACCATATTGATATTGTCGGCCAATGTGAGGAGCATTATAACCGCATAAAATATCGTAGGTTGCTCCATTAAATGGCTGTAATTATGGGATTTCCATGCAACATTTTGCGGTACAACAGGGTCAATATCCTGACCGCGTCCGCCAACTGATGCGCCAATATTTACGCCCGCCTTCGATGCGGCAGGCAGCCGCGTTGAGGCCATCCAGAACAGCATTATTATTGACCAGGCAATTAACATGGCCGCAGGTGCAAGCAAAGACGTATTAAAAAGCATCAGTATCCCCTTATATTATAAGAGGATGTAGGCCCTTTATTAGACCAGAGTCAATTTGCGCCTAAGCTGCCCTGCACAGAATTAGCGCGACAATGTCACCACATTATCAGGGAGCCAGTCTGTGCGGATACTGCCATCATATAGGC
>CAZAHS010000115.1:0-7679 GCA_964484855.1 uncultured Sphingomonadaceae bacterium
GCGCCTCGTCAATCGCATTGTCGGATACCTCAAACACCATATGGTGCAGGCCGCTGCCATCATCGGTATCGCCAATATACATGCCCGGACGTTTGCGAACAGCATCAAGGCCTTTGAGAACCTTAATAGAATCCGCACCATATTCATTGGTATTGGGATTCTCTTTACTGTCCGGTGCCTTGCTTTCGCCTTGAGAGGCGGCATTTTCGGGTGTTTTATCGGCGTTGTTTTCAGGTGTTTCTGTCATAGGAATGGCATAGCCTCTTTGCCCATATATCCCAAGTTAAACCGTTATTTTTCCACATTGTTTGCTGGATGGGGCCATTGCCTATAAATCTAACTGCCATGTAATGTTTTTAGCAGGGCTTCATGGTCATTAGGGCCTGACCCTAGATGCGGGGTTAGATATAGCTATATCTGCCGCAAATAATCTAAGCTCAAAAGCTATTCTTTATATACATAATATTTGGCCAATGCACATCAATATCGTTAAGTTACCGTATTGATAAAAAGATGAAAAGCGTCGATAATATTTACAATATTCTAAACAAAATTTCGTTACGAAAGTGTATTCCATAATATAATCAGTGTTTTGTGTAAAATGGCCTAGCCTATGCTTTGTTAACCAATATAGTTAACCAATCTTTAAGGAAGACCAATGCTCAAAACCATTATAAAATCTTCATTAGTGCTTGCGGCAATGGTCGCTACACCGCAATTGGCGCATGCTGACATCATCGAATATGATGTTACTGACTCGCGTTCTACTACAACGCGCAATGCCTCTTGTTCGCATGGTCTGTTTATTCAGTCTTTTGGATCAGCTTGTAATCAGCGCTTTTCTCTTCAGGATGGCGCGCTTTTCTCGCTCGACACTAACAGTCAAACCGCGTCATTTAGCGGTAGCGCGATAAACCAGCGTGGACAGGTTGCGAGTATCAATCTTTCATTCTCTGACTTTCTAGATACAACCGCTGGTACTGGATTTCGTTTTAATACCGAAGGCGGAGGTTCTTTTAATCCGTTTCGCGATGCACCTGCAATTGACTTTTTCTCTAGAGGATCAGGTTCTATCACCGTTGATAATCAGCGCTTTACCCTGAACCCAAGAGATCCGTTCCGTGATAACACCATATTTCAATTTGGCGTGGGCGCAGACAATACAGCCGGTGCTTTTGAAGGAGGCGCATGGCTTAACCTGATTGACCGTTTTGGCCGCAGCATCGGCAATGCCGATATCAATCTTGCTTTTGCACGGCGTGCGGGCGTTGCTGTTTCTGCTCCTGCTGGACTGGGCCTGATGGTTCTTGGTCTTATGGGGTTGGGTCTGGGTCTGCGTCGCCGCAGATCGGTAATCGCCAACTGATAATTACATTGTGATATTTGGTGATATGGTCGGATGAAGGTGAGAGCATCCGGCCATTTCCCATTTTTATCATAATATGATTTATTTATCGGCATCATGCCCGATATGTCACGCTAAGAGATTGGCTTTTCAGGATATTTATGCGGCTCTCTATCAAATTATTGCAATTTCTCACCTTAGCAATTGCTCCATTCTCTTTGGTATCATGTGGATTTGCTGATGATGACCCTCTGGCTCAAGGGCGAGAAGCTTTTGAAGACCATGTTTATGGTGATGCGCGGATTTATTTGCGCGCTGCTCTTCAAGAAGATCCATCATCTGCCGAAGCTCAAATATTATTTGCAAAAACAATGCTGGCGCTTGGTGACGGACTGACCGCGCAGACGGCTTTGGCCAAAATATCAGAGGCTGATACAGATTCGCCGCAGGAATTACGAAATTTAGAAGCAGAGGCTTTGCTGCTTCAAGGCAAGGCGAACGAGGCGCAGACCCTCTTAAATAAAACAGTGGCTGAATGGGATGCGCAATCATTTTTGATAGCGGCGCGCGCTTCTGTAACATTGGGTGATTTTGACCGCGCAGCGTCTTTTGCAAATAGCGGTATCAAGGCCTATGCCGATGACGCTGAATTGTTGGCGCTAGATGCCGCAATATCGGTTGAGCAAGGCCGGTTAACATCTGCAAAACAGTCAGCACAGGCCGCGCTGAAGGCCGATGATAATAACCTGTCTGCATTGCTGATAAACGGGCAATTGGCGCAATTTTCTGGGGATCAGGAAAGCGCCAGAGGGTTTTATGATAAGGCATTGGAAAATAACCCGGATTCGCGCCTGCCTCTTTTGAGCCTGGCCGCCATACAGGCTGATAGCGGGGAATATGATGACGCGCTAAAGCTGCTTGATCGTGCTGATAATCTTTACACTATTGGCGCGCTATCTGCCTATTTGCGGGCGCGGATATATGTCCAGCAAGGTGATATACAGTCTGCATATAATCTTATGCAGGAAGCAGAAAAAGAGCTGCAGGATCATCCGCCATCCGTTCTGCTCGCAGGTGAAATTGCGGCACAGCGCAAGAATTTCAACCGCGCAGAAGAACGCCTAACCCGCTTTCTTGCGCTATCACCGCGGCATAAAAAAGGCACATTATTGCTGGTTGATGTGCTTAATCAGCAGGGCGACACAAAAGGGGCTGCAGAGCTGTTAAGCACGATTAGCGGCCGCGCGGATATTGAGCCAGGACTGCTGAAATATGCAGCAGATATTTACCAAAAGGCGGGTCTAACCGATCAGGCTGCTCTTATGACGAAAAGAGCCAATGTGCCCGATAATCCAAAACTTGCCGAGCTGGCGATAGAGGCGGGGCGCGCGCAACAAGATGGTGAGGACGCGCTTGCCCTTGCCAAATATCAACAGGCAATAGCCGGCGGGCTAGGCAATAGCGCGCTGATACGCAATAATGCGGCATTTATTGCTCTGAAACTTGGCAAAAACGCAGAGGCTATTAGCAATGCAAAAGCGGCATTTGCCTTAACCCCTGATGACCCATCGGTGCGTGATACGCTGGCTTGGGTGTTGCTAAAAACTGGTGGCGATAAAAGCGAGGCATTGAAGCATTTGCAATATGCAGCCGCATTACGGCCATCGGATATCGAAATCCGTTGGCATTTGGTTCAGGCTTTGGTCGCCAATGGCCAAAATGCAGAGGCGCGCAAAGAGCTGGCTTTCATGCGGCGCTTTGCCTCATCTGACCAAAAGGCCGAATTGCAGAAGCTGGCGGATAGCCTGTAAATCTAGGGTCAAAACCTATCAAATAGGCGGGCGTGGCGATAGAAAGCTTGAAACCGCGGCGCACTTGCTGCACTTTCTTACATATTGCGAGAGTTAATCGCTATAAAACATATTTGTGCATGTAAGTAGGTGTTGACCCTGACGATAGCAAAATTGCCCGAAAACCCGGCTGAATTGGTTCCTTTCGCAAAACATGTTGGCGTGCATATCAATGTGCTGGAAAAGGACCATGTTGTCGGTACATTGACTGTACGGCCAGAGATATGCACTGCTGGTATAGGCGACCAAGCCTCTATCCATGGCGGCGCGATTATGACTTTTGCCGATGTGCTGGGCGCATTTGGCGCTTTTCAGAATTTGCCTGATGGCTGCGTCGCCAACACAACGTCAGAAAGCAAAACCAATTTTCTGGCACCTGCTCCGGTGGGTACAGTGCTGACAGGGGAGGCTGTGCCGCTAAAATTGGGTAAGCGGCTTTCTGTCTGGCAAACGCGCATTACTCGCGAAGATGGGGAGCTGGTGGCGGTTGTAACGCAAAGCCAGATGAATTTATAAATGACACAAGACCCGAATCAATATCTGGAGCAACCATTTGGTCATCTGCATGATCTGTTGGCCATGCATGCGGCGCAGAGGCCAGAGCAAATGGCGATTGATGATGGCGCAGAAAGGCTAAATTGGGGTGAGGCGGTATCGCTTATTCACCAAATTGCCGCGCAATTACAGGCTGATGGCCTTAAAAAAGGGCAAGCCGTATCAATATTGGGCACCACCAGTGTGCGCTATGCGCTTGTCTATATTGCCAGCATTGTTGCAGGCGGGTGCGCGGCACCGCTGACCACTTCTGCCACGCCGAAACAGCTTACCGCGATGATGAAGGATAGCGGTGCGCAGCATCTGTTTATAGATAGCGCAAAGCGTGCAGAATTGATGGCAAGCGGCATTGCTCTGCCGCAGCTCAGCCATATCATGCTGGATAAGGCGGCAAAGGATGCCCC
The DNA here is from genome assembly GCA_964484855.1 of uncultured Sphingomonadaceae bacterium. GTDB lineage: Bacteria > Pseudomonadota > Alphaproteobacteria > Sphingomonadales > Sphingomonadaceae > Alterisphingorhabdus. Next base: position 4,155 of record CAZAHS010000115.1, read on the forward strand.
TGCACTTTATGATTGGATGGCACCTGCTGCACATTATAAAGCGCCGGATATAGGGCCAGATGATCCCTATAATATTATCTATTCCAGCGGCACAACAGGTACACCTAAAGGCATAGTTCATTCGCGTCTTATGCGCTGGCGTCAGGCACAAACCGGCGGCGGTTATGGCATGGCGGGGCAGGTTACGCTGTTATCGACACCATTATATTCCAACACCACATTGGGGCTATTTACACCCACTATCGCTTATGGCGGCAGCACGGTTTTGATGGGCAAATTCGATGTTGCCCACTGGTGCGCATTATGTGAAGCGCACCGCGCTACGCACACAATGCTGGTGCCCGTACAATATCAGCGGTTGATGGATTTTGACGGGTTTGAAGGTTTTGATACATCATCATTGCAGCTTAAATATTGCACCAGTGCGCCTTTTTCCGCAGAATTAAAGCGCGAAGTGCTGCGCCGCATGCATGGTGGTCTGGTCGAAATTTATTCGATGACAGAAGGCGGCGTAGTCTGTGTGTTGCTGGCACATGAGCATCCGGACAAGCTGCACAGTGTGGGCCAGCCATGGGGCGGCAGCGAGGTTATCACCATAGATGAAGCCGGCGCACGCTTATCAAATGGCGCGATGGGCGAGCTTGTTGGCCGCTCTTCCACTATGATGTCCGGTTATCAAAACCAGCCTGATAAGACCAAGGAGGCAAGCTGGTATGATGAGCATGGTCAACGCTGGCAGCGAATGGGCGATATTGGGCGCGTTGACGCGGATGGTTTTGTTATTTTAATGGGCCGGTCAAAGGATATGATTATATCCGGCGGCTTTAATATTTATCCGCGTGATCTGGAAGAAGCATTAATGGCGCATGATGATGTTGCCGATGCAGCCGTTATTGGCGTGCCATCGCGGCAATGGGGTGAAACGCCCGTGGGTTTTGTGGTCGCTGAACATGCTAGCGCGCTGGATTGTGAGGACGTTCTGGCATCAACAAATGCGCAGCTTGGCAAAACGCAGCGTCTTTCTGCGCTGCATCAGATCGCGGCATTACCGCGCAGCCATATTGGCAAGATCCTCAAAACCGAATTGCGCGCTATGGTTATATCTGACGATAAATGATATAAGTGGCTGTTATTTAAAGTATTTCCGCCTTCACCAACGCAAAAGGGCACCCCTTTCGGGATGCCCTTTATAGCGTCATTCATAAAAGACCAGAATTATGAATTATAGCGGCTAGGTCCTGACCCTAAATATTAGGCAGCAGCCATTTTGACTTTATATTTGCGGCGGCCGCGTGCAAAGCCAAGACCGACAAGACCCAGACCGAACAGACCCAGCATGCCCGGCGCGGGTACGGATGTTGATGGTGATTGAACCAGATTTTCGATGTAAGTGATATAATCGCCGCCAATGACTGGATCACCCCAGCTGCTCCACAAATTGGTGCGGCCACCCGCGCCAAATATGATGGATTGTTGACGCTGCGGGTTAGGCTGAACGGAAACGCCTCTTACGTTGCGTGTGCCTTGCAGATTATCGATCAGGAATTTACCGGTTGGGTTAGCGCTGCCCGCAAAGTTTGAGAAGTCACCGTCAAAACTGGCGCTGATATTTTGGCCGATTATGGTGCCGCTATTGTTTCTGGTATCGATTGTCAGAACATCGCCATTGGTTTGCGTGTAAGAGAACAAATCTGCATAGGCCGGGGTCGCGGTTGCAACGCTTGCCATTGCGGCTGCGGCGATAATAGCTTTTTTCATAATATTTTCTTTCTTCATATTCGGTCGCTTCAAACCCGATAACGACCAATTTCTAAACCCGAAGATAATAACGCTCTATATGGTCGTTGCTATCTCATAACAAACCAAAAGCATAGCCTGTGCCAAAATGTAATTTTCGTTATAAATGAATGGTTTAGATATTAACCATGGTAATTAACCAGAGCCTAATGTGAAAAAATCCGACACATAAGACCGGTTTTGCTGCGTCTTTGTCTGTCACTTTCGATCATTATCAAATACGCGCTTATTAGCCCTATTTTTATTACATTATATTAGGCGGGGTTTAATCACTATAAACCATTTCACGTTATCAGGCGGCATGACACATATTTTGAACATTCGAAAATTAACGCCCTTCATCCTGCCAGCTTTATTGGCTGTATCTCTGCCCGGATGCGGGATAACTCCGGCCAATTCTTTGGAAGAGGGGGAGTTGGCGTTTGAAGAAAACCGTTTTCGCGATGCGCAAATTTATCTGCAGGAAGCATTAAAAGAACATGCGGATAAGCCCGAAACGCATTTGCTATATGGCGAAATTTTGCTTGGGCTTGGCGACTATCTGGGTGCGCAGACCGCTTTGTCAAAAGTTGCTGCTGGCACCGCACCTTATGAAGAGGCGCGCCTTTTAAGTGCCAAAGCAATGGCATTGGGCGGCAAGTCAGAAGAGGCGTTGGCGCTGGTCGCTGAATTTGACCAAGCAAGTTTAACGCCAGAGCAGCAGGCTTTGCGCTCATGGGCGCATGGCTTTGCCTTGCTAAATTTGGAACGTGAGGATGAGGCTGTAAAAATCATGGATGCTGCATTGCTGGCGCATCCTCAAAATGCCGAGTTATTGACGCTAAAGGCAAAATATTTCTTTGAGCGAGAAGATTATGCCCGCGCTAAAGGGTTATTGGCAGTTTCGCTCGATGCTGATCCAGAATTGTTTGAATCTCTATTGCTATCTGGCCGCCTTGCCATGTTGAACAATGATTTGGATGCCGCCAAACGGGCTTTTAAGAAAGCAAAGTCGCTCTATCCTGATGCGCGTTCCCCTGTTTTTGCTCTGGCTTCAATTACCTTTGACGAAGGCGCATATGATGAATCGCGTGAATATGTCAGTGCATTATTGAAACAAAGCGGGGATGAACCGCGCGCGCTGGTGATGTTGGGCCAATTGGAATTGGCCGATGGCAGAATCGATGAAACATTGCAGATCATGCAGAAGATAGATGCCAAGGCAGAAGATATTCCGCTGGCATTTTTGCTAAAGGGCAAAATTGCTCTGGCGCGTGAAAATTATGAATTGGCCGAAGAGAGCTTTACCAAATTTCTGTCCGCCAATCCGAATGATGAGCGCGCTTTGGTAGAGCTGGCCAAAACATATGCTGCAAAGGGCCGGACAGATGAAGCCATGAAATTGGTAGAGCCAGTTATTCGCAACGCCAATGCAAAACCTGTTGCATTACAATATGTCGCGGAATTGGCGCGCAGCAATGGTGATGTGCGTGCTGATAATCTGGCGCGGCGGGCCAAAATTGCTGGCAAAGAAGATATTACGCCAGAAATGGTGAAAGCCGAAAAGGCTATTAAAGGCGGAAAATGGGCCGATGCAGCAGCGATTTACAAAAAACTGCGGAGCAATGGTCATGGTGAAAACCCGCTAGTGCTGAATAACAGCGCTATGGTGGCGTTAAAGAGCGGCCAGATTGATGATGCAGAGGCTTTTGCAAGAGCAGCGCATAATATTGCATCGCAAGATCCGCA
>CAZAHS010000116.1:0-3907 GCA_964484855.1 uncultured Sphingomonadaceae bacterium
CCGCCTGTCTGGGCAGTGATGCGGTCTTTCTGGGCGCAGTGGGTGATCCCAAATATGATGGCGCGGCCATCCGCCCTGAACAGGGATTGCTGGCCCTGCGCGCCAAAATGCAGGTTTTTGCCAATTTGCGCCCGCTCTCCATCATGGCCGGATTAGAAGATTTCTCCCCATTGCGCGCGGCACGGATTAGCGGCACCGATATGCTGATGGTGCGCGAGCTTACCGGCGGTGTCTATTTTGGGGAGCGCGAAGAGGGCGAGGAAAATGCCTCTGACCTGTGCCGCTATAGCCGCATGGAGGTAGAGCGCGTTGCCCGCATCGCCTTTACCGCTGCACGCGCACGCAGCGGCAAGCTGGTTAGCGTGGATAAGGCCAATGTGCTGGCCACCAGCCGCTTATGGCGCAATAGTGTCAACGCGCTGCACAAAGCCGAATTTGCCGATGTGGAGCTGACCCATCAATTGGTCGATTCCATGGCGATGAAGCTGATTACCAATCCCTCTGATTATGATGTGATGCTTACCGAAAATATGTTCGGCGATATTTTGAGCGATGAGGCCAGCGTAATTTCCGGCTCGATAGGCCTGCTGCCCTCCGCCTCTTTGGGGACAAATGGCCCGGGGCTTTACGAACCCATTCACGGCTCCGCGCCCGATATTGCGGGTAAAGATATTGCCAACCCTATTGGCGCGATATTATCCGCCGCAATGATGCTGCGCCACAGCCTTGACCTTGAAGAACCAGCTACAGCAATTGAGGCTGCGGTACAAAAAGCCCTGAAAAACGGCCTGCGCACGCATGATCTGGGCGGCAATACAGGGTGTAGTGAAGCTGCAAAGGTAATTGCAGAGGCTATTTAATGGGCGTGGATGAGAGCAGGCGGGCCAGTAATGGTTTCTACCAGCCAGTCCTTCTCTCTCGCTTAAAAGCTTTTGCCGATAAACAGCCTTATATTCATATCATCCGTGCCGCGCGTTATGCCCAATAAGGCGCTGCCGAACAGGGACCAACCACCGCCCAAAGCAACATTGCCATAGGGGCCGATTTGGTGCGATTGATCGGCAAAGGCTGGCAAATTGCCAGTTGCGCCAAAACCGTTAAATTGTTCAATGCCGAACCCGCCGCCATCTAATCGGTAATGCAAATGGCTGCGGCTTTGCAGGATTATGCCATCAACCGCGCCATTGCCTATTTGCACCGCGCCTTGCAGGAAAAATCTGGCGCTCATGTCATCGCTTAGGCGAAATTGATTAACCCAGTTCAGCGCTGCACGCCCGGGCGGACCATCTGCCTCCACCCTAAGGTCAAGACGCACTCCGCTTTGCCAGAGGCGTTTGCTTGCCTGCGCATCATCCGGGCTAAGCTGAACCCAGATTTGCCCCTGCACAAAATCGGCCTCTATTGTTTCATCTGGTCTGCTGCGCGTCTGTAGCTGCAAACGCAGGCGCACCTTATCATCCAGCGATTGCTGATAATGCAGCCTTTGCACCAGCTCATCACTGTCCGGATCAAAACCAAGGCGCAATTGCACCGACTTTTCACCCTCTTTGATAATCGGGCCTGGTACACCAGAAACATTTTGCGCCTGTGCTGCATAGGGCGCTGCATAAAGCAAAGCCATGAGCGTGATAATGCGCAAATACCAACCCACATCCATGGTTTATTGCTCAGTGCTGTGCTGCGCTTCACTATCTTTTTCGGAACTGCGAAAACCCTGAGCGATCACATACCATTCTGATGAGCCTTTGCGGCTGGCTGGCGGTTTGGCATGTTTAACAGTTGTGAAATGCCGTTTCAGCAGCATCAGCAATTCCTTATCCGTGCCGCCTGCAAACACCTTGGCCACAAATGTGCCGCCCTCCACCAAATTGGTGACGGCAAAATCAGCCGCTGTTTCAACCAGACCCATTGTGCGCAAATGGTCTGTTTGTTTATGCCCAACAGTGTTGGCCGCAAGATCAGACAGCACCAGATCAGGCTTACCGCCCAAAGCCTCTATAAGCTTATCGGGTGCGGCATCATCCATAAAATCCATCTGGAAAATGGTGACGCCATCAATCGCGTCAACCGGCAACAGGTCAATGCCCACCACCGTTGCACGCGGCACGCGCCGCCGCACCAATTGCGACCAGCCGCCCGGCGCAATGCCCAAATCAACCACCCGCGCCGATTTGCGTATAATATGAAAACGCGCGTCGAGTTCCTCCAGCTTATAGGCCGCGCGAGAGCGATAGCCCTCATCCTTGGCGCGCTTAACATAAGGATCATTAAGCTGGCGGGTTAGCCATTCAGCAGAAGATTGCTTACGCCCACGCTTTTTCTTAAGCCGCTTCTGGCTATCAGCGCGGCCACGATTGTTCGGACGCCCCGTTCCGCCTTTTTTATCACTAATGGCCATGGGGTTATTGCCTATCCTGACGGCTATTATCTGGCCGCGCCGAAACAGATGATTTGGCCCGTTTTCTGGAGCGGTTTTTAGAACGCTTTTTGCCCGATTCTGATTTGGGCGGGGCTGTTTTAGATGGCGCTATTTTACCGGCCTGCTGTGTCTCTGTTCCAGATGGCGTGACGCCATGCGCCATAAGCGAGCGCAAAATCCCTTCACGGATACCGCGATCAGCAATGCCCAACCTTTCGGCGGGCCAGATATCCAATATCGCTTCTAATATCGCGCAGCCTGCGATTACCAATTCTGCACGATCACTGCCGATACATGGCACTTTTGCGCGTTCTGATGGGGCCATACTGCCCAGATCCTGACTGATATGCCGCATCGATTCGGACGGGACTATCAGCCCGTCAATCGCATTGCGGTTATAACAGGGCAATTTCAAATGCAGGCTGGCCAATGTTGTCACCGTGCCGCTGGTTCCCAACATGCGGTATTTGTCACCATCATTGCGCGGCAAGCGGCGGGAAAAAGCTTCAAAACTCTCCGCTGCCTTGGCGCGCATCGCGTCATAACCGGCCTGCCGCGATTCCTGACTGCCAATATCTACCGGCACGCCTTCGGTGAGTGAGACAACGCCCCATGGCACGCTAACCCAGTCGCGAATACTGGGCGCATTGCCATCTGTATCAATCAGCACCAGCTCTGTAGAGCCGCCGCCAATATCAAATATCAAGGCTGGGCCTTGTCCGGGTTCCAGCAAGATATGACAGCCCAAAACTGCCAGCCTAGCCTCCTCTTCGGCGGTGATAACATCCAGCATGATGCCGGTTTCGCGCTGAACACGGCGTATAAATTCCTCGCCATTATCCGCCTGACGGCAGGCCTCTGTTGCCACTGAGCGGGCCAGACAGACATTGCGCCGCTTCAGCTTATCAGCGCAAACGGAAAGAGCGGCAACGGCGCGGTCCATCGCGCTTTGGCTTAGCCGCCCGCTCGTGCCCAATCCTTCACCCAGCCGCACAACGCGCGAAAAAGCATCGACCACAACAAAACTGTCGCCCGCCGGTTTGGCGATGAGCAAGCGGCAATTATTGGTGCCCAGATCAATCGCGCCATAAGCACGCCGGGCCTGACCATTTTGGCCACGCTGCGCGATATCAGCAGCCAAACCTTTTTTGCTTTGATATTTGCCGCTTATATTGCTGTTACCAGTAGATTTGCCCGATTTACCGCGAACATGTGCAGGGCGCTGCTTTTTTGAGCCAGGCTTTCTGCGCTTTTGTTCAGGGCTATGCATACCCTGATTGCCTGGTGTCTGTGCATCCGTTTCACCCCCATTATGCGCGTCATTTACAGGCGCAGCAGCGGGATCGGATGCCATGGGCGATGGACGCTCTTCCACGGGCTTGCTCTCTTAAATTCAATAAAGGGCGGAACATGCCGCCGTTACTTAATGCTCAAGCTAATGATTACGCTAACAATGCGCAAGCGCTTTGATAACCTCCTAAAGCAGCG
>CAZAHS010000116.1:4007-7648 GCA_964484855.1 uncultured Sphingomonadaceae bacterium
AGCTAATGATTACGCTAACAATGCGCAAGCGCTTTGATAACCTCCTAAAGCAGCGCAGCGGTAGGAGAGATAAAAACCTCCTAAAGCAGCGGAGCGGTAGGAGGTACAAAAACCTCCTAAAGCAGCGCAGCGATAGGAGGTACAAAAACCCCATAAAAAAACCGGAGCATCGCTGCCCCGGTTCTTTTGTGATTTATATTGGTCTGTTTAGCCGCGAGAGAATTCCGGATAAGCCTCAACACCAACTTCAGCGACATCAAGCCCGTTAAGCTCGTCTTCTTCGCTGGGACGAACTCCAATTGTGGATTTCAAAATAAGCCACAAAATAGCGCTAATAACGGATACAAAAATACCAACAGAAACAACGCCCAGTGCCTGAACACCGTAGGTTGCATCACTATTTGACAATGGAACAATCAAGGTACCCCAGATGCCGGCTAGCAAGTGGACCGGAATTGCGCCGACAACATCGTCAATTTTAAACTTGTCGAGCAATGGAACTGTCAACACTACAATTGCGCCGCCAATACCGCCGATCATGATTGACATGCCAACATTCGGTGCCAAGGGCTCTGCGGTGATAGACACCAGACCGGCCAATGCGCCGTTCATTGCCATGGTGACATCAATTTTCTTATAGAGAAGCTGTGTCAAAATGATCGCGACAACAACACCGCCAGCAGCGGCCATATTAGTATTTACAAAAATTTTGGAAACGTCACTAACATCGCCAATCGTGCCCATTGCCAATTGTGATGCACCGTTAAAGCCGAACCAACCGAGCCACAGGATGAATGTACCTAATGTAGCCAGCGGAATGCTGGAACCTGGCATCACAGTTACTTTACCATCGACATAGCGGCCAAGACGAGGACCGATAATCAGTGCGCCCATTAAAGCTGCCCAACCGCCTGTAGAGTGGACCAAAGTGGAGCCGGCAAAATCGCTAAAACCATATGAATCGAGCCAACCTGCGCCCCATTCCCAGCTAACAACCACCGGATAGATGAAAGCGGTCAATATGGTCACAAAGATGAAAAAGGGTACGATTTTCACGCGCTCTGCAACTGTACCAGAAACGATAGAAGCAGTTGTTGCACAAAACACCATCTGGAAAAACCAGTCTGATGCTATGGAATACCCGGTATCAACATCAGCTTCACCTACGCCCTGCATGGCGTAAGGAAAGCCTGCAACGCCAAAAAAGTCTGTAGATGTGCCTTCAAAACCGGGATAAGCGATTGAATAGCCAATTACCCAGAACATTAGACCTGCAATGGAATAAAGGCCAATATTTTTCAGGCACTGCATGGATACATTTTTAGACCGTACAAGTCCTGCCTCCAGCATCGCAAAGCCTGCCGCCATCCACATGACCAAAAATCCGCCTATGAGGAAGAGCAACGTATTGAAGATATAAGCTGTATTAGCACTCGGATCGAGTGCTTCTGCAGCTTCTTGTGCCATAGCTGGCCCAGTGGCCATGATTGTACATGCCCCCGCTGCCATAAAAAATAGTTTACGCATGTTTTCGCTTTCCCTTATTAGCTTATAACGCTTCTTCACCGGTTTCACCGGTGCGGATGCGGGTTGCCGATTCTAGATCGAGCACAAAAATCTTGCCATCGCCAATAGCGTCACTGCTAGCGGTGGTTTGAATCGTTTCAACGGCCTGCCCTGCCAAATCTGCCGCAACAGCAATTTCCAGCTTAACCTTTGGCACCATATTAATGGTATATTCTGCACCGCGGTAAATCTCGGTCTGGCCTTTCTGGCGACCAAAACCTTTGACTTCCGTTACAGTCATGCCCGCCACGCCGATGGCAGAGAGCGCTTCACGCACCTCTTCCAGCTTATGCGGCTTAATGACGGCAATAATATATTTCATGCGTTTGCCTTCCCGTTTTTTGCCCAGCAACCCGATTCGCATCGTGCCCTGCGGCTAATGAAGCAACAAGTTAAGCAAAGATTTTATTGCAGTGCAATAATTTCAGTGAATTTTAAGCAATTTTATTGCTGCGACGCACAAATTAAAGCTTTTTAATGATATTTTGCGCGTCTTCATAGCCAATTTGGATCAGTTCATCGGCTTTTGTGAAGTCCTGAATATCAATATGGCCGACCCGCAACGGCAATAAAAGGTCTGGCGGATCAAGCGCCAGCGCATATTTTGCCAGATTTGACAATGATAAGCCAATGCTGGTTTTGGTAACGGCCACGCTGCTGGGTTGATTATTGTGCGCTGCAGCAATTCCTGCCGCGCGCGCGCGATTAATATAATCACTTTGCAGACTAACCGCGACACAGGGCACATCCGGCGCCAGCCTGCGCACCGCACCCACGGGAACGGGCTGCGCTGCGCCGCCATCAACAAGCAGCTGCTCGCCGCGCCGCACGGGCGGAAAAATGCCGGGCAATGACATTGATGCACGAATAGCGGGAACCAGAGGCCCTGCACTAAGCTCCACAGTGTCGCCAGTAACCAGATCAGCGCTGACCGCGCATAAAGCTATGGGCAAATCCTCAAAGGTTAATTCGCCCAAATGCTCGGCCAATTGCCCTTCAATACGCTTACCGCCAATTAGGCCGCCGCGCCGCCAATGCGGATCGATATAACGCAGCATGGCCAGCGCATTGGTGGAGCGGGCAATTTCTTCAAGCGCCTCCAGCTTGTCCGCTGCATAGCATGCGCCAACTATGGCGCCGATAGACGTACCCGATATAGCTGCAATCTCAATATTCTGCTCTTTCAGGGCATGCAGCACGCCAATATGCGCCCAGCCCAGCCCCGCGCCGCCGCCCAAGGCCAGACTGATTTTCATGACGGCGCCCCTTCTGGCGGCGTACCTTCACGCCATGGCGCATTCTCATCGTCATCATCAATAGCATTGTTGCGGCGGTTCAGCGCTTCCAGCTCGGCTGCATAAGCCAATAATATCGCTTTGGCCTTATCTTCATCTTCATCCAGCACCATTAGCCGCGCCGGAGTCATAAAACCCAAGCCAAGGCTGGCCATGCCGCCATCTAATATATGCGCATCAATGCCTTCACCAAAAAGTTTAAGCCGCGCCAGATCCGCATCAACATGGCTGGCATATTCGGCGATGGTAACGAGGGACATGGCTTACTCTGTCGCCGATGAGGCAGCAGATGCACGTATTTCAGAGTTCAACGCCGCAAGCTCCGCCTGAGTCATAGATTTCAGTTCTTCAAAGGCTCCAGAACTGGCTTGCTGGTCGCCAGTGCCTTCACCGGCAATACCATATCCACCGTCTTTCCAATAAATAATAAAGTAAAATGGAGTTGCCGGATTGTCGGCCTTGCTGAACATCACGAAAGTGCGGCCATCGTTACAGGCATAGGCGACCCAGTTGTTGCCGCCAAACTGTTTGTCGATGCCACCGATATCGCATTGCAGCGATGGTTTTTCTTCTTGTTGTATGGGCTGTGCTGTCAATGCCAGCAGCATTGCAAATAATCCGTTTATCACGCCGCGGTTCCTCCAACTGTAATGCCATCGACCAGCAAAGTCGGTTGCCCCACACCGGCCGGTACAGACTGGCCGCCTTTGCCGCAAATGCCTACACCTTCATCCAGCGCCATATCATTGCCGATGCCAATAATACGCTGCATCACTGTCG
>CAZAHS010000117.1:0-4718 GCA_964484855.1 uncultured Sphingomonadaceae bacterium
TGCTCTCGCTACACGCCAATGAAGGTATAGAGGGCGTAATCACTGGCCGCGCGCTTTATGATGGGCGGCTGGATCTGGCGACCGCAATTGCTATGGCGAACCGCTGAGATGACTGTTCGCACGCGTATCATTCCCTGTCTTGATGTGGCCAATGGCCGCGTGGTGAAGGGCGTGAATTTTGTTGATCTGGTCGATGCCGGCGACCCTGTTGAGCAGGCACAGGCCTATGATGCGGCGGGCGCGGACGAGCTGTGTTTTCTGGATATCACCGCCAGTCACGAGGCGCGGGATACGATTATTGACGTGGTGATGCGCACCGCTGAAGTGTGCTTCATGCCGCTCACCGTAGGCGGCGGGGTGCGCAGCGCAGAGGATGCGCGCGCGCTGTTGCTGGCAGGGGCCGATAAGGTGGCGGTGAACAGCGCGGCGGTAAGCAATCCGCAAGTAATTGCCGATATTGCCGCGCGCTTTGGCAGCCAGTGCATTGTCGGTTCGATTGATGCGCGGGGCCGCGAAGATGGCTCAGGCTGGGAGATTTTTACCCATGGCGGGCGCAAACCCACGGGCATTGATGCGATGGACCATGCCGAAACCCTGGTCAAAAATGGCGCAGGCGAATTGCTGGTCACCAGCATGGACCGCGACGGGACGCGCATCGGCTATGATTTAGAGCTTATCCGCGCCATGGTGCAGCGTTTTGACGTGCCGGTCATTGCCAGCGGCGGCGTTGGCAATTTGGATCATCTGGTCGAAGGCGCAACCAAGGGCGGGGCCAGCGCAGTATTGGCCGCGTCTATTTTCCATTTTGGTGAGGCCAGCATAGCGCAGGCCCATGCCGCTTTGGCCGCAGCAGGCTGCGCAGTGCGTAGCCATTAGGGGCAGGAGAGCGGTGATATGAGCAATGATATAATCAGCCAGTTAGAGGCCATCATCACTGAACGGCGCAGCGGTGACCCGTCGAGCAGCTATGTTGCCAAGCTGGCCCATAAAGGCCGCGCAAAAATGGCGCAAAAACTGGGCGAGGAAGCGGTGGAGGCGGTTATCGCTGCAACTGCTGATGACAAGGCCGAGATGACGGGTGAGGTGGCTGATCTGGTTTTTCACTTGCTGGTATTGCTGGCGGATATGGGGCTGGGCTGGGATGATGTGCTGGCCGAATTGGCGCGGCGCGAAGGCGTGTCCGGTCTGGATGAAAAAGCCAGCCGCCCGCAAGATTAAGCAGCAGAAAAAGAGCGGAGAGCAATATGCCAATTGATGCCACACAGCCTTATGATACGCAGAATATCTTCGCCAAAATCCTGCGCGGGGAAATCCCTAATAAAACGGTTTATGAAGATGAATTTGCGCTGGCTTTTCATGATATTAACCCGCAAGCGCCGGTGCATATTTTGGTGATACCCAAGGGCGCATATGTAAGCTGGGATGATTTTTCCGCTCATGCCAGCGCCGAAGATATTGCTGGATTTGTCCGTGCTGTCGGCCATGTCGCACGGGAGCATAATCTGGTGCAGCCGGGTTATCGTCTGCTCGCCAATATCGGCGCAGATGGCGGGCAGGAAGTGCCGCATTTGCATGTGCATTTGTTCGGCGGCTCGCCTTTGGGGCCAATGCTAGCCCGGTCTTAATTGAAACCCTTAATTAAGGCAGCTTGTTCATGTGGGTTTGGGCGCATTGGGCCGCGTGAACAGGCGGCCATGCTCGCTCCATGATACGGCCAGCAAAGCACATAATCCGGCAATTAAAAAGCCTATTGCCATGGGCAGCGCGGTTCCATCAAAAAACTGACCGATTATCGCGCCAATGGCTGCGCCCAATACAGTGCGCACAAATGTTTGAAATGATGAGGCTGCACCCGCCACAGCCCCAAAAGGCTGCATAGCGATGGACGAGAAATTGGAGCCGGTAAAGCCAAGCATCGCCATATTGGCGCTGGCCAGCATCAGGAAAAGTGGCATATTGTCAGCAGCAAATTGCGCAGCCGTAATTTGCGCCAGCGATAGCGCGATAAAGGCGAACAAAGCGCTGTGCGAGACACGCCGTGCGCCGAAACGCTCAACGATGCGTGAATTAACAAAGCTGGCCATTGCCAAACCCACGGCCACTGCGGCAAAGGCAATGGGGAAGATGTCTGCTGCATCAAACACATCGGCAAAAATCTGCTGAGAGCTGTTTAAGAAACCGAACAATCCGCCGAAGATTAGCCCGCTGCCCAGCACATAGCCGGTTGCGCCGCGGTGTATGACCACTTTGCCCCATGTTGCGGCTAATGCTGGGATTGCCATAGGCTGCACATTATTGGGGTCGCGGGTTTCGGGCAAGCGTGCCCATGCCCATAAGGTAACGGCGCTGCCTGCTATAGCAAAAACGCCGAAAATCCAGCGCCAATCGGCAATATAGAGAATGGCCTGGCCAATGCTGGGCGCGACGACGGGCACGGCCATGAAAATAATGAAAATCATCGACATAATCTTGGCCATCTCATCACCCACAAACCGGTCCCGCACAATGGATGTGCTGAGCACGCCAATGGCAGCGGCACCTAAGCCTTGAGCAAAACGCAGCGTCAGCAACATGGAAAAGCTATAGGACAGTGCGCAAAGTAGGGAAAAAACGACGTAAAAGCCTATGCCAAGAAACAATATCGGGCGGCGGCCATAACGGTCTGATAACGGCCCATAGACCAACGAGCCAATGCCGGTTGCGGCAAGATAGATGGAAATAACATATTGCCGGTCATTAGCTTCCGCTATGTTTAATGTAGCGCCAATGGCGGGAAAGGCAGGCAGCATGGCATCAATGGCCAGCGCATTGAGCGCCATCATTGCCGCCATCATCATCACAAATTCGCGCGGGTTGGGGCCCGTTTTCTTGTTATCATTATCTTGCATGCACAACCCTATGGTGCTTGTGCGCGGCAATTGCCATTTAATAGTGCACGGCATATCTGTGATCCATGGAAAATACGCCAGACAATGATGATGGACAGCAAAGCGCAACGCAGCGCAAAATCATCCATGTCGATATGGATGCGTTTTTTGCCAGTGTGGAACAGCGCGATCACCCTGAACTGCGCGGTAAGCCGGTAGCTGTGGGCGGATCATCAAAGCGCGGTGTGGTGGCCGCAGCCAGCTATGAAGCGCGTACATTCGGCGTAAAATCGGCCATGCCCTCCGTCACGGCGGCGCGGCGATGCCCTGATCTGATTTTTGTGAAGCACCGCTTTGAGGTGTATAAAGAGGTTTCTGCGCAAATCCGTGAGATTTTCCAGCGGCATACCGATCTGGTTGAGCCATTATCGCTGGATGAGGCTTATCTGGATGTCACCCATGATAAACAGGGTATTGGCTCGGCAACCCGCATCGCACAGGCCATTCGTGCGGCTATTCAGGCCGAGACGCAGCTCACCGCCAGTGCAGGCATTTCTTACAACAAATTCATCTCCAAAATCGCCTCTGACCAGAATAAGCCAGACGGCATGTGCGTTATCCGCCCTGCACAGGGGCCGGATTTTGTCGCTGGTTTGCCGGTGCGGCGCTTTCATGGCGTTGGCCCGCGCACAGCAGAAAAAATGGCGGCGCTGAGCATTGAGACAGGCGCAGATATTCGCGCGCAATCGCTGGATTTTCTCACCGCGCATTTCGGCAAATTTGCGGGCTATCTTTATAATGCAGCGCGCGGCATTGATAACCGGCCCGTTAAGCCGCATCGCCAGCGCAAATCCGTGGGCGGAGAGCGCACCTATGGCGAGGATATTTATGAAAGGGAGGCCCTGCATAGCGCGCTTGATGAGATTGTGCGCATTGTGTGGGAGCGGATTGAGCGCAATGAAGCGCAGGGGCGCACGGTCACGCTAAAGGCCAAATATAGCGACTTTCAGCAGGTCACGCGCTCACGCTCCGTAGATGCTGTTGTCGCAGACCGCGCAGAATTTGCCGCTATTGGGCATGACCTGCTGGACCAGCTTATCCCCGTGCGGACGGGGGTGCGGCTACTTGGCCTCACGCTGGCGTCCCTGGTGGGTGATGATGCGGATGATGATGAGACTGCTAAGCCAGAGACAGCAAAGCCGGTGCAAAGAGATTTCGGTTTTTAGAGATTTTGGCGCGTCTATAAGGCTTGCTCGATCTTACAAATGTTCTTAGTATGTTCTCATGCCCGAATCGCAAAGCATAACCGCGCCCCACGCGCCGCCTATTGCCGACCCTGAAACCGGCGTGGGCGATGCTGATGCCTATTACTCAGAAGAAGACGGCTCAGAAGATAATATGGCGGAAGATTTGGCTCGCGGTTTTCAGGATGGTCTGGGCGATGTGCGGGCAGGGGCCTTTGCCCGCTATGATAGCGGACTGCGTTATTTGTTTATCGACTTTAACGCCTATTTTGCCGCAGTAGAACAGCATGACGACCCGCAGATTTTTGGCAGGCCGGTCATCGTTATCCCCCTCGATTCTGCGCATACCAGCGCGATTGCGGTCAGCTATGAAGCAAAGGCTTTGGGCATAAAGCGCGGCACGTCTCTGGCCGATGCAAAAGCGATTTGCCCCGATATTGCCATCCGCGTGGCGCGGCATGATCGCTATGTTGAGCTGCACCATCAATTGCTGGCTGAAATAGAACGGCATGCGCCGATTTTGCGGGTTTGCTCAATTGATGAATGTGTCTGCCGGTTAAACCCTGAAGAAGCGCAGCCAGAGCCAGCAAAGGCGTTGGCGCAGCGG
>CAZAHS010000117.1:4728-7583 GCA_964484855.1 uncultured Sphingomonadaceae bacterium
TGTCGGGCCAGCTTTGCGCTGTTCCATCGGTTTGGCGCCCAGTGTGCTGCTCGCCAAGCTGGCGGGGGAAATGCATAAGCCCGATGGCCTGATGGCGATAGAAAGCGGGCAGTTACCGATGGCGCTGGCGGATATAGATTTAAGCGATATTCCCGGTGTCGGCCAGGGTGTATCGCGGCGGCTGGCACGGGCGGGCATTAGGCGCTTTGAGCAATTATGGGGGCTGGCCCCGAAACAGGCGCGCGCCATTTGGGGCTCGGTTGCGGGTGAGCGCTTTATCTATGCGCTAAAGGGTTTTGATGTGCCCGACGGGCCGCCGCCCAAAAAGGCTATGATTGGCCATAGCCGCCGTTTGTCCGGGGAGCATCGTCAGCACGAGGGCGCGCGCATTGTTGCCCGTGCATTGCTACTGAAAGCGGCGAGCAGACTGCGCCATTATGGCCTATATGCATCATCGCTGAGCGTGAGTGTGAAATTCTATCCTGAAGGGCGGACGGGGCGTGAGACACGCTTTCGCACCTCGCGTAACAGCCTGCGATTTTTGCATGAATTTCAGACGCTTTGGGATGATATATGTCATAATATCAATGCTGCTGGCAAAGGCCGCCCTGTCTTTTCGCAAGTGTCTGTGCATTTGCACGGCCTGTCGGATCAACCGCCAGAGGCTGATCTGTTTATTGATGAACGCATTGATATTACAGACCATTTGCAAGCGCGTTTATGGTCGCGCATTGATGCGCTTAATCGGCGCTATGGCATGAAAACAGTCATGCCAGCCTCCCAAATGGGGTTGGACCTGAATTATCTAGGGGTAAAAATCGCCTTTAGCCGGGTGCCCGAGGCTGAGGAATTTGCGGATCGCACACAGGATGCTCAGGCCCGCCTGACCGGAGCAGGCCATTTGCGCAAATTGCGTGAAAATGCGGGGCGATCTTTATATTAAAGTTAGATCGTTAAAAATAGCAGCGCGGCCCATGCGTTACCAGTGATCGCTAATCTCCTGCTCGCCCAATGCTTCAGCGATGCGCGCACGGGTGGCGCGTGAAACATTGTCGGGCAGCTGATCCGTTGGCACAAAGCGCGCTTCGATCAATTCCTTGCCATCAATAACCGGCTCGTCCTTGGTGGTGGCGGTAAAAACCGTCACGCTGTTGGTTGCACCTTTGGCATTATCCACAAATTTGGCAAGAAAAGCGACATTGTCCGCGCTGCATTGTACTTCCTCCTGCAATTCGCGAACCGCGCCGGTTTCAGGGTCCTCATTACGGCCAATACCGCCGCCCGGCAGCATATAGAGATCGCTGCGCCCATAGCTGTGGCGGATCAGCAGCACATCGCCATCAGCATTAAAAACCACGAGTTTTGCGCCAAAAACCTGCGGTTTGGCGACGCACCAATATATATTGCGGCCCGTTTGTGCCACGCGATAGGCCAGATGATAAAGCGGGCTGAGAAAGGTGGCAGGCATAAAATATCGTCCGATCAGGAAATGCGGGGTAGTGTCCAGCAAGAGGGTTTTATAACGCCATTATCTTAATCAGGCGTTTTTTCGTCTATCGAATAACATTGACGACTAAGCATGCTGTTTTTATGCAGCTTCACTCACCCTCTGCCAACTTTTTTCAGAGTAAGCGTCATTCCGATATTTGACCATCAATGGATTGCTTTCAAACAAGAAGATGCAATTTTTTCCGGTGTAACCAGCGCTGATCTGCGTTCGATTGCCTATCATGCAGGCGAATTTTTGCTGGCCATCGATGCGCAAGGCGTGATCCGCGATGTGGCTGGCATGCCTGATTTTGTTCATTGGCTAGATGGCCTATGCGGCAAAAAACTCTCAGAAACTGTTACGCCCGATAGTGTTGAAAAAGCAGAAAATATGTCTGCCCAGTCCAACATAAAACCGCATCAGGAACGGCATATCAACCATCTGGTTGGTGAGCGTATAATACCGGTCAGCTATCGGTTTTTGTCATTGGATGATGGCAAATGGTTGCTCGCTATGGGCCGCGACCAAGAGCAAATGGCCAATTTGCAACAGCGCACATTAACGGCGCAGCAGGTTATTGAGCGCGATTATATCAATCTGCGCCAGACAGAATCGCGCTACCGTGTTTTGTTCCAGTCTATTATCGCGCCGACACTGATTATTGATGCCAAAACCCGCATCATCGAACAGGCCAATACAGCCTGTGAAGACCTGTTTGGATTGGATGTTAGGGCATTGGCCAATAGGGATTTTCTGGATCTGTTTGATAAACCCTCCCAGCATCTGGTGCTGGGCTATTTTGGCGCTTTGTCGGTGAGTGATGCCATTGCGCCTGTGACATTGACGCTGGCACCATCCCCCAATAGGCCGCAGCAGCAAGAGATTGAGGCATCGGCCAGCATTTTCCGGCAAGGCAAACAAAGCTATTTTCTGGTGACAATGGGCAATGATGTGCGCGCCAATATATTGCCGGAAAAATATCGCAATATTGAAGCGATGACGGAGCAATTGCCTGATGCAATGGTGCTTGCCGATCAAGCGCTGAACATTATTTACGCTAACCCCGCTTTCGTTATGCTGCTCAACGCCCATTCACCCGAACAGTTGAACGGTGCGGCATTAGACAAATTTGTTGGCCGCCCTTCCATTGATCTTAACCTGCTAAGGCGTGAGCTGGACAGCAATGGCAATGTGCGCAATTTTGCCTCTATAGTGAATGACGTAAATGGCCAAACAGAGCAGGTGGAGATTTCCGCAGCATTGATAGATGGTGAAGAGAAATATTACGCATTTTCGCTGCGCAATGTCGGGCGGCGGGAACGTGATTTGGCACCCACTATACGCTCAGAATTGCAATCGGTTGACC
>CAZAHS010000118.1:0-7558 GCA_964484855.1 uncultured Sphingomonadaceae bacterium
TATTGCGCGGCGGCGGGCCAGCGGATTATTTTGTAACAGAGGAAGCCGCCAAATTCGCCATGGCGCGGCCGGGATAGATTATTCGCTTGAAGCTGCCTGTGCCGCTTCACGGTCACGCTGGGCGCGGCTTTTCTTTTCTGCAGCGGTTTTTAACTGGCCGCATGCTGCATCAATATCGCGGCCACGCGGAGTGCGCACCGGCGCGCTGATACCGGCGTCAAAAATGATTTTGGAAAAACTTTTAATGCGCTCAGGTTCAGAGCAGACATAATTTGCCCCGGGCCATGGATTGAACGGGATGAGATTGACCTTGGCCGGCAGGTCATGGCGCTTAATCATGCGCACCAGCTCATGCGCATCTTCATCGCTGTCATTCTTGTCTTTCAGCATGACATATTCAAAGGTGATGCGCCGCGCATTGCTGGCACTGGGGTAAGCAGCGCAGGCCGCCATTAATTCTTCCAGCCCATATTTTTTGTTTATCGGCACAATTTCATCGCGAACGGTCTTGTTGGTGGCGTGAAGAGAAACAGCCAGATTAACCCCGATTTCTGTGCCTGCACGCTCCATAAGCGGCACGATACCACTGGTGGACAGCGTAATGCGGCGGCGGGAAAGGGACAGGCCTTCAGGGTGCATAACAATGTGCATAGCATCACGCACATTATCAAAATTATAGAGCGGCTCGCCCATGCCCATTAGCACAATATTGGTCAGCAAACGGCCATCAGAACGGTAATCGCCGCGCTGCTCGTCAATACTGTCATCATCATCGCCATCTTCATCAAAACTGGCCATATTGCCCTTTGGCCATTCACCCAATGCATCACGCGCCAGCATGACCTGACCAACAATTTCCCCTGGCGTTAAATTGCGCACCAGCCGCATCGTGCCGGTTGCGCAAAATGTGCAGTTTAATGTGCAGCCAACTTGGCTGGAAATGCACAATGTACCGCGACCAGCATCGGGGATAAACACCATTTCATAATCATGGCTATCCGGCGTGCGCAGCAGCCATTTGCGGGTGCCGTCCTCGCTAATCTGTGCCTCGGCAATGTCAGGGCGGCCAATAACAAAACGCTCTGCCAGCCATGGCCGCATAGTTTTTGACATATCGGTCATAGCGGCAAAATCGCTAATCCCGCGATGATATATCCAGTGAAAAACCTGTTTGCTGCGCAGTTTCGCCTGTTTGCTATCCAGCCCCGCCTGGGCAAACAGATCGCGAATATCCTCCCGCTTCAAACCCATTAGGTCAACACGCCCGTCACCGCGCGGCGTCACATTGGCCGGACGCGGCACAGGCACAGGGTCAATATGGCCAGGAATTTGCATATTTGCGGGAAATGTAGACATTGGTTGCATATAGGCGCGTCTTAGCGCGAAAGATAGCGCTTGCTTTGCACGCCTTTGCTTATATCCGCCTAACGCCGCGCACAGGCCAAAGCGGCGGCGTCCATTGCTGTGGCTACTCCGGGCAGGGTATATTTATCAATAATGCGTCCGCCATTTGCCGATCGAGCGGTGACGGCCATGGTCCGCGATTGGCGCAGGGCGGCGATGATGGCCGCGTCCATTTGGCGGTTCTGGCTCCAGGCATTTTCGCCCTTGCCGGTTAATGTGAAACGGCGGCGACCAATGCGCAGGGTTACCTCTGCACTTTGCGCCAAATCGCGGCTGAAATGGATGTGGAACACACCATAAAGCCGCTTACCTGGCCAATAGCCGATACTGGCATAAGCGCTATTACGATCAGGGCCGTTTACTTCTTCAGGCTTGGCTATGGCATAGCATCGCGCTTCATCATCATCGCGAAAAGCCGCCCAGCTTTCAAACAGGCCCAGATTATCTTTTGCAAATGCAGGTGCGGTAAATAGGGGGGCAGCAAAAGTGACGGCTGTAAAAGTTGAAGCGAATGCAGCACGCATAAAGGTCGCATAAATCATGCGTGCTGCACTCCAGAGCCTGTTACAACAATATCTTCTTTGCCTTGCGTGATGCATGTCACGCTGCCTTGTGGCAGGCTGGATGCAAGCGGGGCGTTAAGAGCGGCTATATCATCTAGACCCAGCAAAGCCCCGCGCAAAACGCGGCTGGAAATGCCATGCATAATCACCAGCCGGTCACCTGAACCCGTTGCATGTTCAGTGGCCCATGCAGTCACACGTTCGCGAATGGCGGGGTAATGCTCGCCATCCGGCGCGGGCATAAGGGCGCTGCTTGCCTCATCAATAACTTTGGAGCGGTCACCGCCCTGCGCGGCGATAACATCAGCATAATATTGCCCGCCCCATTGCCCCATCCCAATCTCGTTCAAGCGTGCATCGCGCTTCGCATCATGCCAGTCCAGTTCCAAATGCTCGGCAATTACGGCCAATGTCTGCAAAGCGCGGCCAGTTTGCGATGCCCATAGGGTCAGCGCCGGTTTCGCGCCCAGCAATTTCCGCAAAGCTGCGCCCATCGCGTCCGCCTGCGCAAATCCGCGCCGCGTTAAAGGTGTGTGGGCATGCTCACCCTGTAAGCGCTTGGCGGCGTTATAAACAGTCTCACCATGCCGCGCGATGAAAAGGCGGCCATTTATGTGCGGGATATTCTTCATAGCCATCCTATTGCCCTTTCTATTACCGCGCTGTCCAGCGTGTTTTGCGTGACAAATTCCGCTTATGCCATTATCCGCGCATTCATGGCTACAAATGCACCTCTTTCTATTCCTGCACCGCCAAAAATCGGCATGGTGTCGCTCGGCTGTCCCAAAGCTTTGGTTGATAGTGAGCGGATTTTGACGCGTTTGCGGGCTGATGGTTATCATATGTCCGCTGACTATGCGGGCGCGGATGTCGTGCTGGTCAATACTTGCGGCTTTTTGGACAGCGCCAAAGAGGAAAGCCTGGAAGCGATTGGCGAGGCGATGGCCGAAAATGGCCGCGTTATTGTCACTGGCTGTATGGGCAAAGAGGCCGAGGCTATTCGCGCGCGCTTCCCCAATGTGCTGGCGATTACGGGCGCCGCGCAATATGAGGATGTGGTGGGCGCTGTGCATAAGGCCGCGCCGCCAGCACGCGGTGACTATATTGACCTTATTCCGCAGCCCAAGGTTAAAGCCGCTGACTCCCATGCCGAGTCCGATGGCGACCCCGATGCCAACACAAAGACCGGCGGGCTAAAACTCACGCCGCGCCATTATGGCTATCTCAAAATCTCTGAAGGCTGTAACCATCGCTGCTCCTTTTGCATTATCCCGCAATTGCGCGGTGA
Source organism: uncultured Sphingomonadaceae bacterium (assembly GCA_964484855.1). Lineage (GTDB taxonomy): Bacteria > Pseudomonadota > Alphaproteobacteria > Sphingomonadales > Sphingomonadaceae > Alterisphingorhabdus. The sequence goes on from CAZAHS010000118.1 coordinate 3,256, forward strand.
TTTGGTCAGCCGGCGCGTTGATGCTGTGCTGCGTGAGGCGGAGAAGCTGGTTGCCGCTGGCACCCGCGAATTGCTGGTCATCAGTCAGGATACATCGGCTTATGGTGTTGATACCCGCCATAAGACATATGACTGGAAGGGCCGCGAAACGCGCAGCCATATGGTCGATCTGGCGCGTGAACTGGGCGGGCTAAAAGACGCGGACGGACAGCGGCCATGGGTGCGCCTGCATTATGTCTATCCCTATCCGCATGTGGCGCAGGTTATTCCGCTCATGGCCGAGGGGCTGGTGACGCCTTATCTCGATATTCCGTTTCAACATGCCGCGCCGTCAGTGCTGAAACGCATGAAGCGCCCCGCCAATGAGGCAAAGGTGCTGGACCGGCTGCGCGAATGGCGCGCCATCTGCCCTGATCTTACCATTCGCTCAACCTTTGTGGTCGGCTTTCCAGGCGAGAGCGAAGCGGATTTTGAATATCTGCTGGAATGGCTGGAAGAAGCGCAGCTTGACCGTGTGGGCGGCTTCCGCTTTGAACCGGTTGAGGGGGCAACTGCTAATGATCTGGATGGCCATGTGCCAGAGGATGTAAAAGAAGAGCGCTTTCAGCGGCTAATGGAAACCACTGCGCGGATTAGCAGCGCCAAATTACAAGCCAAAATCGGGCGAACCCTGCCGGTTATTATCGACGAGATTGGCGAGGCGGACGCAGATGGCAGCATTGGCGCAACCGCTCGGTCCGAGGCCGATGCACCGGAAATTGACGGCAATGTCTTTCTGCGTGATGTTCCGGCCAAATTGGCGGTTGGCGATATCATCAAGGTGCAGATAGAAGATGCCGACGCGCATGATTTATTTGGCGTGCCGGTGGCGGGTTAAAGTTTAGGCCGACATTGCTCTGATAAGCGCATTTTAATCACGCGGTTAATTTGCGTTGCATCTTGATGGTGAAAAAGCCATATTATGCTGCATAAGGCGGCAAATATCCGCCATTATGGAGAGCGAATATGAGCAGCGCGGGTAGCAGCAACAGCGTCGATGTCCTGATTGTCGGTGCGGGGATTTCCGGCATTGGTATGGCGGTGCATTTGCATGAAAAATGTGCCGATCGCAGCTTTGCCATGCTGGAACAACGCGCCGATATTGGCGGCACATGGAGCCTTTTTCAATATCCCGGCATCCGTTCAGACAGCGATATGCACACGCTTGGCTTTGAATTTGAACCATGGACCGAGCAAAAGGCAATTGCCGACGGCCCTTCTATCCTGACCTATTTGCACCGCATTTTTGATAAACATAAGCTGCGCGATCACGCGCATTTCGGGCAAAAAGTCGTGTCGGCCCATTGGTCGAGCGAAGAGGCGTTATGGACTGTCCATGCGCAGCAAGATGATGGGTCTATGCGCGAATATCGTGCCAATTTCCTGTATATGGGTACAGGCTATTATGATTATGATCAGGGCTATGACCCTGAATTTACTGGCCGCGAAGAATTTGGCGGAGAGATAATCCATCCGCAATTCTGGCCCAAAGATTATGAGCGTGCGGGCAAGAAAATCGTGGTCATTGGTTCGGGCGCAACGGCGGTGACTTTGGTGCCCAATCTGGCCGATAGCGCGCAGCATGTGACCATGCTTCAGCGCACACCGACATGGTATGCTGTGCAGCCCAGCAAGGATTGGATGGCCAATGTTTTGCGCGCCTATATGCCGGATGAATGGGCCTATGCGATAATACGCAAACGCAATATCATCCTGCAAAACTGGTTCTTTAACCGCGCACGCAATAGCCCGCAAAAAGTAGCGCAGATGCTGATGAAAAAGGTGAAAAAGGCGCTGGGCCGCCAGCCCGATGATACCACATTCACCCCGCCCTATAATCCATGGGAACAGCGGCTATGTCTGGTGCCTGATGGTGATATGTTCACCGCGATGAAAGAGGGCAGGGCGGATATTGTCACCGACCATATTGCGCGCTTTGATAAAGGCGGCATCCATCTAAAATCCGGCAAATATTTGGAGGCTGATACTATCGTCACGGCAACTGGCCTGAAACTCGCCATGGCGGGCAAGGTGGATTTTGTCATTGATGGCAAAAAGACCGATTTTGCCGATTGCTTTTATTATAAAGGCTGCATGTTTTCTGGCGTGCCGAATATGACCATTGTGTTCGGCTATTTGAACGCGTCCTGGACATTGAAAGTGGATATTGTTGCGCGGTTTACCTGCCGTATATTGGACCATATGGCGGCAACCAAAACGCAAATCGCCATGCCAACCATGGCAGACCCCGATGCTGTTAAGGAAGAAGCCGATTTGTTTGAAGGTTTTTCATCGGGCTATGTGCAGCGATCAAAAGACATTCTGCCGCGTCAGGCAGAGGAAATGCCATGGCGTTTGACGCAGGATTATCTGTTTGAGCGCAAGGTTCTGCTGGAAAGTGAGTTGGTAGATGATGCGCTGGTCTTTCAAAGCCTGAAAGCACAGCCGCAGAGCAAGAAGGAACCCATTGCAGTGGCGGCTGAATAATCGTCCTTTTGTCGGTTTGGGCTTTTAAGCAAGAGGATAAAATCCTATTTGCTAAAGCATGAAAGAATTTTCCCGCTATATCGCGGCCGAAAGCGGCCAAACTGCCCATGCCATCACCTTAATTGCTAAGGGCGATTATGATGACTGGTTAAAAACCCAATCCGAACAGCACCGCGCTATGCTAAACGCGCAGTCCTTTGCGGCGAAACCCCATGAATTTGCAATATTGCCAGGGGATCAGGCGGAAAGTTGGTCGGTTGTTGCAGGCGTTGCCAAAATTGATGCGCTGTCGCCTTGGTGTTTGGCAAAAATATCTGAAAAACTGCCTGCCGGACTATATAGGCTGGCCAATGAGGTAAAGCCGGGCGCAGCGATATTGGGCTGGTGTTTGGCGCAGCATGATTTTGATCGTTATAAAAGCGAAGTGCAGGCCAAGGATAAACGCGTATTGCTGACCAGCCAATTGCCGGAAAGTGAGGCATTTGCAAGTGAAGCCGAAGCAACCGCCATGGTGCGCGATCTGGTCAATACGCCGGCCGAAGATATGGGGCCGGAAGCGCTGGAGAAACAGGCGGCAAAGCTCGCCGATATTTATGATGCCAAATTGGAAGTGGTGCGCGGCGATGCGCTGGAACAGGGCTATCCGCTCATCCACGCCGTTGGCCGCGCAGCCAGCCGCCACCATGCGCCGCGCCTGATAGAGCTGCATTGGGGGGATGAAAACCACCCTAAGCTGGCGGTTATCGGCAAGGGCGTGTGTTTTGATAGTGGCGGGCTGGATATTAAAAGCGCGGTTGGTATGCGGCTAATGAAAAAGGATATGGGCGGCGCAGCCCATGCACTGGCGCTCGCCTCTTTGGTGATGCGCCATAAATTGCCGGTACGGCTGCACATGTTGATCCCCGCTGTAGAAAATGCGGTTGCTGGTAATAGCTTTCGCCCCGGTGATATTATCAAAAGCCGCAAAGGCGATACGGTAGAGATTGGCAATACCGATGCAGAAGGGCGGCTGGTTCTGGCTGATGCCTTTACCAAGTCGGAAGAGAACAAGCCGGAACTGATGATCGACTTTGCCACGCTAACTGGCGCAGCGCGTATTGCGCTTGGCCCTGATTTGCCCGCTATGTTCAGCAGTGATGATGCGATTGGCCGCGCATTTGCCGATGCGTCGCAAAAAGTATATGATCCGGTTTGGCATATGCCGCTTTGGGCGCCTTATGAAGAAATGCTGGCCAGCCCCATTGCCGACACCAATAATATTGGCGGGGCTTTTGCAGGCAGTGTGACGGCGGCGCTGTTTTTAAAGCGCTTCGCGCCTGCGGGTAGCGACTGGCTGCATTTTGATACATTTGCATGGCGGCCAACGGCGCGCCCAGGGCAGGCCGTTGGCGGAGAGGCTTTAGGATTGCGCGCTGCATGGCACTATTTGCAAAGTCGTTTCGGATAGTTAGTTACATTTGCAAGTAACGCCTAAGTAACCGTAAGATGTAAAAACATATCATTTTGTAACCAAAGCGTCTGATGACCCGAAACATAAAATATGGGGCGCAAAGGCACTTTATTATGGAATCTACAAATTTAGCAAAATGGATGAATGGCGTCGTCAATTATGTACGCGCGTCTGAACCGGATCTCACCAACAGGCAATTGGCTGTTTTGATGATCGTATTGCATGAAAATGGACCGCACACAGTGCGCGGTCTGGCAAATAGTCTTAATGTTTCAAAGCCGGTTATTACCCGTGCACTCGACAAATTGTCGAATTTGGGATTTTTAA
>CAZAHS010000119.1:0-7537 GCA_964484855.1 uncultured Sphingomonadaceae bacterium
GGCTGCTGCCCATTAGCCGCCAGCACTTCACCCGCCAGATAGAGGGAGCCGCTTATCAAAGCCGTCTCTGGCCGCTTGTCTGATAATTTTATCATGGCGGCTTCTATTGTCTCGGCGCTATCAAAATCTATGCTGGTTTTGGCAAGATAATCCCCAAAACGCTGGGCGCTATGGCTGTCATGGCCTGTTATGGGCAGGGCGGTGACACTGGCCAATTTGGGCAATAGGGGGCGGATGATGGCGGCGGGGTCTTTATTGGCCAGCATGGCGATAACCAGATGCAGCTTGCCATCCGGCAAATGCGCAAAATGCTGCGCCAGCACCTCGCCTGCTAGCGGATTATGTCCGCCATCAAGCCAAATATCTGCGCCGGTAAATTTGTCGGTAAGCGGGCCTTTATCCAGTTTTTGTAGCCGCGCCGGCCATTTCGCCCAGCCCATGGCAGCGGACAATGCCGAAATGGGAATATCAAGAGTTTCTTGGTGACGCAGCATGGCGATGGCAAGCGCGGCATTATCCGCCTGAAACGCGCCTTCTAAGCCCGGCATGGGCAGGGTTAGCCGCCCTTTTGCATCGCGGTAATGCAGCTTATTTTCATAAATGGTCGCGTCCCAGCTTTCGCCGCGATCAATCAGCCGCGCACCAACGCGCATGGCCTGTTTGGCAATTTCAAGCTGCATATCTGGCGCATATTTTTGGCAAATTAAAGGCGTATCGGCCTTGGCAATACCTGCCTTTTCATAAGCAATGCGCGGTAAGGCAGGGGCGGGGAGATCAGGATTATCCGGCTCTGGCGACAACAAAAACGCCTCATGATCCAGCCCCAAATGCGCAATGCCGCATATTGCGGGCTGAATGACGATATTGGTGGCATCCAACCGCCCGCCAAGGCCGACCTCCAATATACAGGCATCGGCATCAATGCGCGAAAAGGCCAGAAAGGCCGCCGCAGTTGTCACTTCAAAAAAACTGGCGGCCAGATCATCCGCTGCGTCATTCACCTCGGCCAATAAAGGCGCGAGCATCGCGTCATCAATCAGCGTACCGGCAATGCGTATCCGCTCATTAAAGCGCACCAGATGCGGGCTGGTATAGACATGGGTGGTGCGGCCAGAGGCCTCTATCGCTGCACGCAAAAATGCGCAGGTAGAACCTTTGCCATTGGTGCCAGCGACATGAAAAACGGGCGGCAGATCATGCTGCGGATTGCCAAGCCGCTCCAGCAGCGCATTGATTCGCTCCAATCCCAAAACATCTTTGCCGGGCGAGCGCATGGTCAGCCGGTCAAGCTGCCGCTGCACATGGGGGTCGCAGGATTGTGCGCCATCGGCCATTTTGGTCAATGCCTTTTAAAATTGCCCAATAATTTAGGCTGCTGCTTTGGGCGATAATGTATAGTCAATCACGCGGCTAAGCTGTTCACGCATTTTATGGCGATGGACCACCATATCAATCATGCCATGTTCCAGCAGATATTCTGCGCGTTGAAATCCTTCGGGCAGTTTTTCGCGGATAGTTTGCTCTATAACCCGCTGTCCCGCAAAGCCGATTAAAGCGTCGGGTTCTGCAATTTGCACATCGCCCAGCATGGCATAGCTAGCCGTTACACCGCCGGTGGTGGGGTCTGTAAGCACGACAATATAGGGCAGGCCTGCTGCCTTCATCTGCTGAATAGCGACAGTGGCACGCGGCATTTGCATCAGTGACAATATGCCTTCCTGCATGCGCGCGCCGCCTGCTGCTGTAAACAGCACATAAGCCGCCTTATTGGCAATGGCGGCCTGTGCACCAGCGATAAAAGCATTGCCAACGGCCATGCCCATAGAGCCGCCCATAAAGGCAAAATCCTGCACGCCGATAACGGCATTGCGCCCATCAATGGTGCCAGCGGCATTGGTGAGTGCATCGGGAAATTCATTGGCATTACGCGCTGCCTTTATGCGGTCAGTATAGCGCTTGCTATCGCGAAATTTTAACGGGTCGTCTTTGACTGCGGGGCTGTCTAATATTTGCCAGCTATCTGCATCAAATAATGCTTCAAAACGTGCGCGCGCACCAATGCGACCATGATGGCCACAGCGCGGACAAACACTCTGGTTATCGCGATATTCCTGAACGAAAACCATTTCTTCGCAGGATTTGCACTTAAGCCATAATGTATCAGCGGTTTCGCGCTTATCACCCAAAGAAAGCGAATTTTTTACCCGGCTAAACCAGCTCATATTGTCACCCTATTATTATCGCGCCTGTTTTATGGCAGCGCTTAATGATGCTACATAATCACGGACAGGCCCAGCGGCAAGCGCGCCATGCGCTGCGATGATGTCAATAATCGCTGAACCAACGACAACGCCGTCTGCAACCTTGGCGATTGCGCTGGCCTGATCGGGGGTGCGCACACCAAAACCAACCGCAATGGGCAGGTCAGTAGAGGCTTTCAGCTTGGCAACCGCGTCCTCAATAGAGGCGGTGGCGGCTTGCTGTTTGCCAGTTATCCCTGCAACCGAGACATAATAGACAAATCCGCTAGAGCCGTTCAGCACGGCGGGCAGGCGCGCAGCATCCGTGGTCGGCGTGGCCAAGCGAATGGGCGCAATGCCTTTACCGCGCAGCGCAGGGCCAAGGGCGGCATCTTCTTCGGGCGGTACATCAACGCAGATAATCCCGTCAACGCCTGCCTGTTCGCACTGATCGGCAAACCATTCCGGCCCACGGTGCAACATAGGGTTGGCATAGCCCATCAGGACCAGCGGCACGTGCGGATGACGGGCGCGAAAATCTGCGGCGATGCGGAATATATCCGCCGTTTTGGTGCCAGCGGCCAGACTGCGCAAATTGGCCTTTTGAATAGCAGGGCCATCAGCCATGGGGTCCGTAAACGGCATGCCCAGCTCAATTACATCCGCGCCGCCCGCCACTAAGGCATCAAGCAAAGCAGGCGTTGCATCCGGCGCAGGGTCGCCAGCAGTTATAAAACAGACCAAGGCAGCACGGTCAGCGGGAAAGGCGGCGGTGAGGCGGGTCACATCTCCACTCCCAAGGCTTCGGCAACGGTAAAAATATCTTTGTCACCGCGTCCGCACAGATTGGCGAGGATGATCTGGTCGCGGTCCATGGTTTTTGCGCGTTCGACGACTTTGGCTATTGCATGAGACGGTTCTAGTGCGGGGATAATGCCCTCACAGCGGCATAATTGCTTAAACCCTTCCAGCGCTTCTTTATCGGTGCAGCTATCATATTCCACGCGGCCACTGTCTTTTAGCCAGCTATGCTCTGGGCCGATGCCGGGATAATCTAACCCTGCGCTGATCGAATGGGCCTCGTCAATCTGGCCATCTTCATCTTGCAGCAAATAGGTTTTGTTGCCGTGTAATATACCAGGCGAACCGCCGCTTAGCGATGCGGCATGCAGCTTGTCCAGCCCTTCGCCGCCAGCCTCTACGCCCAGCATTTTCACCTCGGCATCATCCAGAAACGGGTGGAACAGGCCCAGCGCATTGGAGCCGCCGCCAATACAGGCAACCAGCAAATCGGGCAGGCGGTTTATGCGCTCCAGCATTTGCGCGCGGGCTTCTTTGCCGATAACGCTTTGAAAATCGCGCACCAATTCAGGATATGGATGCGGGCCAGCGGCCGTGCCGATAATATAAAAAGTATCATCAACATTGGCGACCCAATCGCGCAGTGCCTCATTCATCGCGTCTTTCAGCGTGGCCGAGCCGCTGGTCACCGGCACAATTTCTGCGCCCAGCAATTTCATGCGGAAGATATTGGGTTTTTGCCGCTCAATATCGGTCGCGCCCATATAGATGACACAGGGCAGGCCGAAGCGCGCGCACACCGTGGCGGTGGCAACCCCGTGCTGACCCGCGCCGGTTTCGGCAATAATGCGCTTTTTGCCCATGCGTATGGCGAGCAAAATCTGGCCTATGCAATTGTTGATCTTGTGCGCGCCTGTGTGGTTGAGTTCATCGCGCTTAAACCAGATCTGCGCGCCTTTGCCTTGCGGCGCATCTTTGCGCACATCTTCGGTCAGGCTTTCGGCATAATATAAAGGCGAAGGGCGGCCAACATAATGGGTCAGCAGATCATCAAATTCTCGGGCAAATTCCGGGTCAATCTGTGCGCTGCGATATTCCCGCTCCAGATCAAGGATCAGCGGCATTAGCGTCTCAGCGACATAACGCCCGCCAAAATCACCAAAATGGCCATCGGCATCAGGTTGGCTGCGAAAACTATTGGGTTTGGGTGTTTCGTTCACAAATATATCCATTCGCCCCGATGAAATTTACGGGCTGTTTTATGCGCAAAGACTATAGAATCGGGCTAATTACGTTTAGTGCGATACGCTGCTATAGCCTCTTACCGCTTGGCAAAAGGCGGTGATTTTGTCCACATTTTTTACGCCCGGTTCATCTTCTACACCGGATGACACATCAACCAAAGGCGCGCCGGTTGCTGTTATGGCATCGACCACATTGTCAGGCGATAATCCGCCCGCCAGACCCCAATCATAGTCCGGCGTGAAGCCTTTAAATACTGGCCAATTGCCAATTGCGCCATTGCCGCCGGGCAGATCAGCCCCTTTGGGCGGCGGCGTGTCGAACAATATGCGCGACACACAGCCTATATAAGGCTCTGCTTTGGTAAGTGAGCGCGTGGTCATAGCAGGCAATGCCTTCCAAAACTCAATATGCGTTTCATGGCGCCATAAGCTGATATCTTCAGGGCTTTCATAACCATGTAATTGAACGATGATATGGCCAAAATCGTCGCGTATCTTACACAGCAGGTCGCGGTCAGGATTGACGACCAGCAAGACGGCACGGGTGCTTTCAGGCAAAGATTGGGCCAGACGTAAAGCGCTGGGCAGGGTGACATGGCGCGGGCTTTTGGCAAAATGCACCAGCCCCACATAATCTGCGCCGCTATCCACCGCTGCCTTTAATGCGCGGTCTGTTGTCAGACCGCAAATTTTTATAGCGGTCGGCATAGCGATTAAAGCGTCCCCTCAATAGCGCGGGCCGCGGCTACAGGATCATCGGCGCGGCTGATAGGGCGGCCAATCACCAGCACAGATGCGCCATCATCGCGCGCTTGGCGCGGTGTGACAGCGCGTTTTTGATCGCCCATAGCAGCGCCAGCAGGGCGCAATCCCGGCACCACGAAAAAGCCTTTTTTCCATTGGCTATGCACTGCACCAACCTCTTGACCAGAGCAGACAATGCCATCAAGGCCTGACTTTTCCGCCAGCTCTGCAAGGCGCAGCACCTGTTCATTCGGCTGCCCTTTATAGCCTATTTGTGCCATATCATCATTGTCCAGACTGGTCAGCAATGTGACGGCAACAACTTTTGTGTTCGCGCCAGCCGCAGCTTTCGCATCTTCCATCATGGCGCGGCCACCCGATGCATGGATGGTGACGATTGCAGGCTCCAGCACATGAATCGCCTGCATTGCCGCAGCCACAGTATTGGGAATATCATGCAATTTCAGATCAAGAAATATGGGAAGGCCAAGATGCGTAATTTCATGCACGCCGTGATGGCCATGTGCGCAGAAAAACTCCAAACCCAATTTAACCCCGCCAATATGATCGCGCACCCGCTTTACCATGGCCACCGATTTATCAAGATCAGGAATATCAAGGGCAAGATAGACGGGATTGCTCATAATCGGTTGATCCTTGCGATCAGTCAGCGGTTAATGGGTTGCTGTCATCAATTTTGGGTTCGGATGTAGTTACAGGCTGCTTGTTATTGCTCTGGGTCTTTTTTGCAGCATTGTCTGGAACCACCAATTTCGTCCGGCTTTCCAGCGAATCAATACGCCGCTTCATGCGCCACCGACTGGTGCGATAGACAAGCCACATGGGCAGAAAACCAAGCAGAAAAGAACCAATGACCAGCACAGGCAATTTTGTATCAAGCAGCGTCCCCTCCCAGATGAAAACTGTCACGCTGTTCCAATTATTATAGGAAAAGGCGACAAGCAATACGGTAAGGAGCGCCCAGAATAAGGTTTTGATAAATTGCATAACTCTCCTCTCCCACTGCTTAAATTGAGCATAGCTGACCTAGCGGCATTTGGCCAGTATGCCCTAGCCACCAACCATAAGGATAATTAACCGCCAAATACGCGCGCAAAAATCGTATCAACATGCTTAAAATGATAATCGAGATTAAAGCGTTCGCGAATTTGCTCTTCTGAAAGGGCGTTGGTTACTTCTTTATCGGCCAATAGCAAATCAAGCAGCGACATTGCTCCATCGCTTTCCCAGACTTTCATGGCGTTGCGCTGCACCAGGCGATAGGCATCTTCGCGGCTTACACCATTTTGGGTTAGTGCCAGCAATACACGCTGTGAGTGGACAAGCCCGCCCATGCGATCAAGATTTTTCTGCATACGCTGCGGATAGACCAGCAATTTGTCGATAACACCGGTGAGGCGGCGCAGCGCGAAATTCAGCGTGATGGTCGCATCTGGCCCAATAAAGCGCTCAACCGAGCTATGCGAAATATCGCGTTCATGCCACAGCGCGACATTTTCCATTGCTGGAACCGCCGCGCCGCGCACGACCCGCGCTAGGCCGGTAAGGTTTTCGGTAAGGATAGGGTTGCGCTTGTGCGGCATGGCGCTGGAGCCTTTTTGCCCGGGCGCAAAATATTCTTCTGCCTCCAATACCTCTGTACGCTGTAAATGCCGCACTTCGGTGGCCAGTCGTTCAATGGAAGAGGCAATAACGCCCAGCGTCGCAAAATATTGTGCATGGCGGTCACGCGGTATAACTTGTGTGGACACTGGCTCAACAGATAGCTCCAGCTTGGCCGCGACATATTCTTCCACTGCTGGATCAATATTGGCAAATGTGCCAACTGCGCCGCTAATCGCGCAAGTGGCGATTTCAGCCCGTGCTGCTACCAATCGCTCACGCCCCCGGGCAAATTCGGCATAGGCCTGTGCCAGCTTTAACCCGAATGTGGTTGGCTCAGCATGGATGCCATGACTGCGGCCAATAGTGGCGGTGTAGCGATGTTCTTCGGCGCGGCGTTTAATCGCCTCCAGCAGCGCGTCCATATCCGCCAGCAGCAAATCGCTGGCTTGTGCCAATTGCACGGCAAGACAGGTATCCAGCACGTCAGAGCTGGTCATGCCCTGATGCATAAAGCGCGCTTCATCGCCGACTTGCTCCGCCACCCATGTCAGAAAGGCGATAACATCATGTTTGGTAACCGCTTCAATCGCGTCAATGGCGGGCACATCAATTTGCGGCTCGGTGGCCCACCAATCCCATAATGCCTTAGCCGCGCTTTGCGGTACTACGCCTTGATCGGCCAGAGCCTGTGTTGCATGGGCTTCGATAAGGAACCAAATGCGGAATTTGTTTTCCGGTTCCCAAATGGCTGTCATTTCAGGGCGGGCATAGCGTGGGACCATGGCAAGAGCTTCCTTATCGGCAATAAGCGTTTCAATGTCACCGCGCGGCTAGCAGGAAGTCACCTAAGCTGCAATTGCGTGTTTCCCACAGGCAGGATTA
>CAZAHS010000120.1:0-7491 GCA_964484855.1 uncultured Sphingomonadaceae bacterium
CGGAGCCGTCGCCCACATGTCCCTTCATCTACATTCTAACAATGTCAAAGAGCCGTCCAACATAATAGCGGACAACAATTGTTCCCCGATCCTATGTTCCGGGGGACTGTTGTCCGTTGATGTTGGCGACCGATCCGAAGAAGCGTTTAGAGCGTCATCTCCGTGCCGGTGAGAGGTCATATATGGGGGCCTTCTGATTCCGTCAACACACTTTTGAACTTTTCTTGCAAAAAAATTCGTATTTATGCGCTAGAAGCCTCCCCATGGACGACAACCACATAAATGATATGGACTCTAACCCTTCAAATTCAAGGGGTGCTAGCGACGGCGATGGCTTTGGCAAGCGCGTCAAGGCCGCAGTTTTCTGGCGTTCCGGCAGTCAGATTCTCGCGCAAATTATAACATGGTGTTCGACCATAGGGGTGATCCGGTTACTGGACCCAAGCGATTATGGTCTTTTTGCTATGTCGCAAACTTTGCTCGCCTTTTTGGCATTTCTAAATGGTTATGGCTTTGCAAGTTCACTCATTCAGTCCGCAAATGTGAGTCGTTTGCAAATTCGCCAAGCCTTTGGCCTGCTGATTCTTCTTAATGCAGCTTTGGCCGGTGCACAGATTCTCCTCGCCCCCCTTGTCGCCGCATATTATCAAGAGCCGCTTGTTGCCAATATGCTCTATGTGCAGGCGCTCATCTATCTTGCGACTCCCTTTATAGTTGTTCCTGAAGTTTTGATGAGCCGCGGGCTTGATTTTAAAAGACAGGCCATTGTCAATTTGCTTGCGGCCATTGCAGGTGCGGGCACCGCGCTTAGCCTTGCGCTTTCTGGTTGGGGTGTCTGGACTTTGGTTCTGGCGCCGATTGCTTTATTTTGGACGCGGGCGCTAGGCCTCGTCTTGGCCGCGCGCTTTTATTATCTGCCGACTTTTGATTTACGCGGCACTGGCAAAATGATTAGCTTCGGCTTTGCTATGCTGGCGGGGCATTTTTTCTGGGTGATCCAATCACAATCCAGCATTTTTATTGCCGGGCGCTTTTTGGACACCGCAGCGCTGGGCCTTTATTCGACCGCTTTGTTTTTGGCGCAGATATTTGCGACCAAGTTCATCCCGCCGCTTAATGCCGTTGCTTTCCCCGCTTATGCGCAGTTGCAAAATGATCCTTCGCGGCTCAGTTGGTCGTTTCTGAAGGCGATCCGCCTTATATTGCTGGTGTCATGCCCGCTTTATGTCGGCCTTGCGCTTACGGCAGAGGAAATTGTGCGCATATTGTTTGTTGAAAAGTGGCTGGGCATGATCCCTATGCTGCGCATCATCGCACTGGCCATGCCCTTTATGACGTTGCAGATATTATTTGGCCCAGCACTTAACGCATTGGGCAAGCCACAAATTGCAATGCGTAACGCCATGTTTGGCGCAGTCATGATGGGCGGTACCTTTGCCATAGCGGTCAATTTTGGCAGTATTGGCATGGCTTATGGCTGGTTGATAGCCTTTCCTGCATTAACCCTTTTCACATTTTTACAGGCAAAAAAATGGATAAGAATCGATAGTTCTGGGCTGTTAAAATCTGTCTGGCCCGCCCTCTCTGCTTCTGTTGCTATGGGCGCTGTCGTCTATCTGGTTGGCGCTTTTCTATTGCCTGCGCCGAGTGAGGACTGGACCATGAATGTGATTCGTCTGGTTATCATGGTCGGTCTTGGTGGGCTTTCCTATCTGCTCTTGCTACGTATTTTGGTGCCTGAAACGCTGGACGAATTGCTGCGTCTGGTCATCAAACGCAAAGCGCCTGAGCCAAATGGTCTGGAGACAAATTGATTCGCAACAAACAAACCCGATAAAAGCTCATTCGGGATTTGCAGGCTTTCCCAGAGAATCAAATATGAAGGGCATTGCACGGTTGACCAGATCCCAGACATAGGCAAATCCGTCATCGCCGCCATAATAAGGGTCGGGCACATCCGCGCCTTGATGACCCGGTACAAAGTCAAGCAGCAGCGCCAATTTAGCGCGATCATTGTGATTTTTGGCGTTGCCCCGCAATTTTTCTAAATTGCGCAAATTGCTGGCATCCATTGCGACAATCAAATCGAATAGCTGGAAATCATCGCGCGAACATTGGCGCGCCTTTTGCTCACTTATATCAACACCATATTCCGCTGCGATAGCGATTGAGCGCGAATCGGGTGGATTGCCAACATGCCATGCGCCGGTACCCGCCGAATCAATATGGCCTTTCCAGCCCCTTTGCATGGCCATATGGCGCGCAGCGCCTTCTGCCAGTGGTGATCGGCAAATATTGCCAAGACAAACAAATAATATTGCCGGCGGTTTGGAATCGCTGATCGTGCTGATCGTCATATAGGCACCCATCCTCATTGCAGCTTGCGGATTATAGCGACCATGCTAGCCATAAGGCATAAAATAAAAAAGGGCTGGCAAAAAGCCGGTCCGTTATCGGGAGCCTAGAGGATGAGCGACACAGCAAATGCTGGGGCAAGCGTGCATGAAAATGGCGGCGAACTAACCGAGGGCAAGGCAAGCGGCTATAGCTGGTATGTCCTTAGTGTATTGGTCATTATCTATATGCTGAACTTTATTGATCGGCAGATTATCTCGATACTCGCCAATGATATAAAAGCCGATCTGGGCCTAACAGATGCAGATCTGGGCTTTCTTTACGGCACAGCATTTGCCGTATTCTATGCATTATTCGGCATTCCCTTTGGTAAATTGGCCGATAGCTGGAACCGTACATGGCTTATGACATTGGGCCTATCGCTTTGGTCGGCAATGACCGCTTTATCAGGTTTAGCGCAAAATGGTGTCATGCTTGCGGCGGCGCGGCTTGGCGTTGGTATAGGTGAGGCTACTGCCAGTCCATCCGCTTATTCATTGATTTCAGACTGGTTTCCAAAGAAAATGCGCGGCACCGCTTTGGCGATTTATTCTGCGGGGCTTTATCTTGGCGGCGGTATATCGCTTGCCATTGGCGGCTTGATTGTTGAGCGATGGAATGCTGCGAATCCCTCTGGCGGTGCTTTTGGGCTGGTTGGTTGGCAAGTCGCGTTCATGGCTGTTGGCATTCCCGGCTTGTTGCTTGCAATATGGGTATATAGTCTGCGCGAACCGGTTCGCGGTGCTATTGACGGAATGGCAAGCAAGCCAGTGGAGAAGCCTTTTACCGGTTTTGTGCAAGAGCTTTTCGCTATCATTCCGCCATTTACTTTATTTTCTGCCGCCCGCGTTGGTGGGCGCACGCTCATGGTCAATATCGCATCGGCAGCTATTATCGCGCTCATCGCTGCTGGACTTATTTATATAACCGGCAGTGTGCTGCAATGGATCGCCGTAGCTATTGGCTATTATGCTATCGCTTCATGGGCCGATACATTGCGTAAGCGCGACCCGGCAGCTTTTAAATTGATCTGGGGAACGCCGGCATTTCTTTATACCATCATGGGTTATGGCTGCGTCGCCTTTATTTCCTACTCAATCTCATTCTGGGCCGCGCCCTATGCAGAGCGCGTTCTTGGCGAATCAAAATCGATTATTGGCTGGTATATTGGCGGCGGCGGTGCAATGGGCGGATTTTTGGGTGTTATAATTGGTGGGCGCGTTTCCGATTGGCTGCGTGAACGTAATCCGGCAGGGCGGATTTTGGTAATAGCGTTCGGCCTATTGGCGCCGGTTGTGCCGATATTGATCGCATTCAGCACCGACAATATAGCATTATTCTACACGTTGAATGTCGTAATTTCTCTCTTTGGCAGTTCCGCGCTTGGCGCAGCAGCCGCAACGACTCAGGATATGGTCCTGCCCCGTATGCGCGGCACTGCTACAGCTACTTTTTTTCTTGCCACAACATTATTTGCGCTTGCACTCGGGCCATATCTTGCAGGATTTGTCTCAACCCGTGCAGAGAATTTATCAATTGGCATAATGTCGATTTTGGTCGTTGTGCCATTTGGCGCGCTCATGCTG
Organism: uncultured Sphingomonadaceae bacterium; assembly: GCA_964484855.1. Taxonomy (GTDB): domain Bacteria; phylum Pseudomonadota; class Alphaproteobacteria; order Sphingomonadales; family Sphingomonadaceae; genus Alterisphingorhabdus. The sequence goes on from CAZAHS010000120.1 coordinate 3,981, forward strand.
GCGCTGGCTTATAAATTGGTGCCCAAGGCAGAAGAAAGCTTGTTAACGCGGGCGCATGCAGTTGGCGAACCAGTCTAAAGACTGCCCAAAAACTTAGGGTCAGGACCTATATCAATATAGAAATTTTTATGAAGCAGCTGCATCCGCAATAGCAAAAACGCCACATGCAACACGCCCGCCGCTATTGCCGCTAGGATCGTTTTTCTGGTCATCTTCGCCTGCATGGACGATCATAGCCGCGCCATCTGCATCCATAAGTGCAAAATCACCTTCCAAAATGCTGCCTTCCCCCAGATCATGGGTCAACTCACCGGTCCCATCCTCAGCAACTGTCATATTGGGCAGGTCACCGCCATGCGGTCCTTCAGGATTTTCTAGGCCATGACCCGTATCGCGGGGGTTCCAATGCCCGCCCGCACTTTTGAAATCAGGCGCCGCGCATTGCCCGGTCTGGTGAATGTGCACACCATGCTGACCTGGCGTCAGTCCTTCAGCTGAGACCGTTAATGTCAGCATACCATTTTGCTCGCTGATCACAGCCTGACCCAAGGCTGTGCCATCAACATTATTTAGAGGAGCGGTAACGCTTACAGCAGCCACCTCAGCCTCATTTGCCAGTTCCTCACCTTGACCGTTTTCACTTTCATTCGCTGAACACGCAGACAGAGTTCCAGCCAATGATGTGAGCAAGAGAGCGTTAAAAATGGAACTATTAGTCATAGTAAATTCCTCAAATGTTCAAATATCGACATCATTTACTATCATTAAACAGCAAAAACCATATTGTGATTGAAAATCACCGGCTGCTACGTGTTAACGGCCAATGCTGTGATAGGTGAAACCGGCAGCCTTTGCTTCATCAGGATTATATATATTGCGCAAATCGATCAACAATGGATTTGCCGCCAGTTCATGCATGCGCTTCAAATCCAGTGCGCGGAAGGCATCCCATTCAGTAATGATAACAATGGCATCTGCATCGACCATAGTTTCGTAGCTATCCTTGGCCATTATAACATCTGGCATAATTTCCGCTGCAGCCTCCATGCCCTCTGGATCATAGCCCGATAAAATAGCACCGCCATCCAGCAATGCCTGGGCAATCGCAATTGAGGGCGCATCGCGCATATCATCTGTGTTCGGCTTAAAGGTCAAACCCAGCAAAGCGACTTTACGGCCGCGCACATCCCCGCCCAAAGCATCAACAACCTTACGCCCCATTGCGCGTTTACGGTTATCATTCACCTGAACCACCGATTCAACTACCCGCATAGGACTGTTATAATCCTGACTGGTTTTTAGCAGTGCCAATGTATCTTTCGGGAAACATGAACCACCATAGCCCGGACCAGCATGCAGAAATTTTGCACCGATGCGATTATCCAGACCTATTCCGCGCGACACATCCTGCACATTAGCGCCCACTTTTTCACACAAATCAGCAATCTCGTTGATAAATGTAATCTTGGTCGCCAGAAAAGCATTGGCTGCATATTTTGTGAGTTCCGCTGTCCGGCGGCCAGTGAATAGCAGGGGCGCTTCATTTAGGAAAAGTGGGCGGTAAACCTCACGCATAATGCGCTGCGCTTCATCATGTTCGCAGCCGATAACGATGCGGTCAGGCCGCTTAAAATCGCCAATTGCTGCGCCCTCACGCAAAAATTCGGGGTTGGAAACGACATGCACATCGGCATTGTCATTTATCTCTCTGATTATCCGTTCAACCTCGTCTCCAGTGCCGACAGGGACAGTCGATTTGTTGACGACTACAGCAGGTTTTTTCAGGTTCTCGCCAATTTCTTTGGCGGCTGCGTAGACATATTGCAGATCAGCATGGCCATCGCCGCGCCGCGATGGAGTGCCGACAGCAATAAATATAGCATCAGCATCAGCCACTGCATTAGGAAGGTCGGTCGTAAAGCTAAGACGCCCAGCTTTGCTATTCGCTTTGACCAGCGCGTCTAAACCAGGCTCGAAAATAGGCATTTTACCTGCGCGAAGACCCTCTATTTTACGAGAGTCCTTATCAACGCATATTACGTCATGCCCAAAATCTGAAAAACATGCACCAGAAACCAAGCCTACATAACCCGAACCAATCATTGCGATTTTCATTACTGACCTACTCCTTTGCGCACGACGTAAAACTCGCCTGCCTTTGATCTGATCGCATACACAATAGGTTCAAAGGGTCAACCATCGCACAATTTGATATTACATAAACTAGCTTAATCAAACGCGCACAAAAAAAGGGCCGGCGGTGAAGCCAGCCCTTTTCTATAGTTTTATTGGCTATTAGTTGCCGGAACCTGGGCCATATGTGATTTCCACACGGCGGTTTTGCAGTTCGCGTACACCGTCAGCAGTATCAACACGTGGAGCCGATTCACCAAATGCTTCACTGGAAATCGCGCCAGCAGAAATGCCGCGTGATGTCAGATAAGCACGAACTGATTCGTTACGACGCTGGGAAAGACCAACATTGTAGCTTTGCGAACCAGAACGGTCAGCATGGCCAGCCAGCATGATCGGAACATTGTTACAGTTGCTATATGCAGAAACTGCATTGTCCAAAATTGTTGCCGCTTCTGGTGTGATGTTTGACTTATCAAAGTCAAAGAACACAATATATGGACCTTTTTCACACACTGTAGGCGCCGGTGGCGGTGGTGGTGGTGGCGGTGGAGGCGGTGGAGGCGGTGCCGGTGCCGGTGGCGGCGGAGCCACTGGATCTTCACCACCAAAATTGTAAATCAAACTACCAAGCAGGCTGTGCGTACGAATACGGCCAGACAGCTCACGACCGGCGCGATCAACAACACTTAAAGAGTCGGAGTTAAAATAGCGATATTTTATGCCGACGTCCCAGCTGTCAGAAACGGGAGCGCGAACGCCCGCGAGCGCCTGCCAAGCAAAGCCAGTGTCTGAATCGTCTAGGCCAGGGCCACCGTCAGATGTTTGCGCGATATAGCGTACATCAGTACGCGCGACACCAACGCCGCCGCCGACAAAACCTTGAATGCCATCATCTTCGCCGAAATCGAGCAAACCGTTCAGCATAAACGCCAAAACATTGGTCGAACCAGCAACGCCAGGGAATGGGCCGCTGCTCACTGGTATTGGAAAATCACCTACTGGAAAGCCAGAAATACCGTTAAGATTTTCTGGATCAGCTTCGCGATAACTTACTTCACCTTCAAGGCGAAAAACGCCAAAATCATAACCGACATAACCACCAACATCAAAGCCGGTATCATTGTCGACAATGATACCACTTTCAGTAGTACCGACGTCAAATTCAAGGTCTTCTATGATTGTAACACCGCCATCAACGCCGATATACCATTCACCATCACGTGCAAAGGCAGGTGCGGTGAGGGCCGTCGATGCTAATGCCAGTCCGATGACTAACTTCCGCATTTGGTTTCCCCTTTTCGGATTCTTAACTAACTCAACGCCCTAATTAGCGGCATGATAGCCGAGGCGCAAGAGAGCAAATGCGCTTTTGTGT
>CAZAHS010000121.1:0-7478 GCA_964484855.1 uncultured Sphingomonadaceae bacterium
TGAACTGCCATATGCACCAGCCCAATATCTTCCTGAACAGCTATTTGGGCTATACTATGTGGGATTATGAATCCGACGCGCCCAAAACATGGCCAGGGCCGGAAAATACGTTGAGCAAGCCGGAAGGCATGAGTGACGAAGAATTTCAAAAGCTGTATAAAACCCAGAAATATCCGACTGCGGCAGAGGTTTTGGCCGTGCTTGATCGTAATCCTGAAGGTGCTTCACCTAAAGGCTTATGGGGTGATCTGGATTTTCTGCGCAATATTTACGACATAAATGAAGAGCTGAACGACACGCAATTTGCCGATTATCACGGCCATGGCTGGAATTTCCGTGCCATATTAAAACGCGATCGTGAGGGCAATTTGCTGGATGCAGACAATAATATTGTTGCGGATGATGATCCGGAAAAATTCCGGAAACAGGGTGAGGAGAAATTTGTTCAGCCCGGCATTAATCCTGGCAAAAGCGTGCATATGATGGATATTCATGCCGAGGTGGGCATGCAATGCGCGGATTGCCATTTTGCGCAAGACAGTCATGGCAATGGCCTGATTTACGGCGAAGTTGCCAATGCGGTGGAGATTGGTTGTAAGGATTGCCACGGCACGGCCGATGCCTATCCAACGCTCAAGACTTCCAATCTCGCGGCCCGCCCGCAAGGCACCAATTTGGCCTTGCTGCGCAATCCCGATGGCCGCCGCCGTTTTGAATGGTCTGTGAAAGCCGGTGGCCGCCGCGTGCTGGTGCAGCGTTCAATTATTGATCCTGAGTTGGAATGGGAAGTCAGCCTGACCAAAGACAGTGTTGACCGCAGCCACCCCGATTTTAATATCAAATCCGCGCGTGCCAAGACGGTAGCCAAATCATCATCAGAAACGGGAAATTATCTGTTTGGTGCAGGCGTGGCCAAGGCGGACCGCGCGCATGATGATGGCAATATGGCGTGCTTCACCTGTCATTTAAGCTGGACCACAAGCTGCGGCGGCTGTCACTTGCCGATTGAGGCGAATTGGAAAACAAAAACGCACAAATATAAAGAGGAAGAAACCCGCAATTTCGCGACCTATAACCCGCAGGTTGCGCGCGACCAGATGTTCCAGCTTGGCCGCCATCAGAGCAGTAAGGCCGGCAATGAGGTTGATGAAAATGGCAATCCGGTAGGGATTATCGCGCCTATCCGCTCGACATCGGCGCTCATCCTTTCCTCCACTAATATCAACCGCGAACGCATTTATGTGCAGCAGCCGCCAATCTCTGCTGCTGGTTTCTCGTCTCAAGCCTTTGCGCCGCATTTCCCGCATACGGTGCGCAAGACAGAGACAAAGCAATGCAGCGATTGCCATTTAAGCGCCGAGGATGATAATAATGCCATCATGGCGCAGCTCTTGCTGCTGGGCACCAATTTTGTGAACTTTGTCGGCATGCATAGCTGGGTGGGCATGGATGATGGTTTTGAGGCTGTGCGCGTCACCGAATGGGACGAGCCGCAAGCGGTTATCGGTTCCTATTTGCAGCGTTATGCCTATCCCGATTATTATAAATTGCATGTCGAGCAAAATGGCCGCGAGCTGAAAAACTGGGTGCGCGGTGAGACTTTTGACAAGAATTTCTCCGGCGAAACAAAAGCGCTCGAAGAATTTGCCAATGTGGTGCAAGATACATCCGGCGCGGTTAATTGCCTGCAAAATCGCGGCGAATATATGTATGTCGCAGAGGGCAAGGGCGGTTTCCGCGCTTATGATATTGCGTCCATAGGTAATAAAGGCTTTTCTGAACGCATCGTGCGCGCGCCATTTTCACCTTTGGGGCAGGATACCCATGTGAAAAGCAAAAACGCCACCTGCATGGCGCTGGCGACAACGCAGCCTATCGCACCAGACCGCAATGACGATATGGCCGCCACCAATTTGACCGATGCCAATGGTGATATTGTGCTGGAAGAGGATGGCACGCCGCGCACATTGCTGGAAGAAAATCAGGAGCAGAGCTTCCACCCTATTTATAATTATGCGGTGGTGACAGATAGCGTAGAGGGTCTGATATTGGTCAATATCAATACGCTGGCAGATGGCGAGTTTCGCAATAATTTCTTTAAGCGCATGACCTTTGCCAATGGCGATGATGCGTGGAATGAAGGCGGCGTTTTGAGCGGTGCGCGGCACATTACATTGGCTGGCCACATTGCCTATATCACCACGGATAGCGGGCTGGTTGTGGTCGATTTGGATGACCCCGCTGCGCCCAAAATCACTGCGCAAATTGCGCTGCCGGATGCGCGGGCCAGCGCTGTGCAGTTTCGCTATTTATGGGTGACAGATAGCGATGGTGTGAAACTGTTTGATATAACCTCTTTGCGCCAGCCCGTTGCCGTGCCGGAAGCTACGGTGAAGCTGGCCAATGCGCGCAAGCTCTATCTGGCGCGCACCTATGCCTATGTCGCGGCGAAGCAAGATGGCCTTGTGATATTGGATATTACCAAGCCCGAAGCCCCGCGCGAATATATGCGTTTTGCTGCTGGCGGCGCGCTTAATGATGCTGAGGATGTGATTGTCGGCTCAACAAATGCCTCGCTCTTTGCCTATGTCGCAGATGGACGCAATGGCATGAAAGTGGTGCAATTAACGTCTCCAGCTCTGGCGCTGGCCAAAGGGCTGGACCGTGACCGCGCGGTGGATGAAACGGGCGGGCAGATGGCCGTGTTCGGACGGCTTGGCTCACGGCCCTTTACCCGCAGCGAGATGGAGCGGCTGTTCCTGAACAATAAAGGCAAGCCCTATAAGGTGCGTGATGCGGCCAGTCTGGCGGATTGGGTTGGCGCGATAGACCGCCAGCGGGCTGGTTTGTCCGGGCCATCTAATGGCCCGTCTAGCGCCAGCAACCTCAATGCCCCGCCGCCAGTTACGGCTGCGCCGCCAATTGCCATTGCGCCTTCACAAGTAAATGGCGGTGGGCAGTAAAACCTTCAGATTTTTGTATAGGTCTTTGCACGAAATTAGAAGACTCCGTTAGTGTTGAGCTTGTCTAAGCACGGCTAAACGGTGCGCACCAAGACGATAGCGGTGCTTTGACAGGTGCAGCGCGAACGGTGATATTATATTGCCCTTATTCGCTTTGTTCTGGAGCGCGAGGCAGCCGCAATCATATATATTTTGTTAAATATCCTCCACGGTTAGCGCGGTGATGTCGAGCTGCAAAATTGGTGGGTCAATGCGGCGATTTTCTTTGCTCTTGCTCACTGCAATATCAACAACAATATGCTGTTTAAGATCAAATTCATGATCGGGCAGCATCGCCGCAATATGGCGGCCACGTTCTATGGCGGCATCACCGGTAAATTCCAGCGCAAGGCAATGGCGCATGCCGCTAAAGGTCGCGCTTTGCCAGTCATGCCCTTCATGAAACAGCAATTGCGCTTGTCCGCGGCCAAGCTCCAGCAGCGCCCGAATGAGGGCAGGGGCGGGGTCTGATGCAGACGCTACTGCCCCTTTTTCAGGGATAGTGCGATGGCGTCTTGAGGGGGCAAAGGGCGCGTTAATATTATCCAGCATTTACTGGCCTCCTTTATAAATGTTCATGAAATGTTCTACTTTTTTTCGCATTGCAGAACGCGGTTCACGGCCATTGCGCATATCATCGACCAAGCGCGGATCGTGCGCAGCCAATCGTCCGAATTTTGTGCGCGGCATATTGTGTAACCGTAAAAACCGCTCAATCTTGCGTAATAAATCCATAAAGGCCTCCTATAATTTTGATTCGGGTCCGCAGCATTTCCTAAAGTGATATAGGAAATCCTACTTGTCTAGGAAAAATCCTATGTTATAGTTATTGCATGAAAATTTCGAAATCGGATCATGCTGCGCGCATCCATAAAACCAGCGGTGATGACCATGACATTGTGCGCCGCGCTCTTGATAAGCTTATTAGTGATCGCGGCACCAGCTATGCGGCTATATCGCAAATGCTTGGCCGTAATCAGGCCTATATTCATCAGTTCATTCATCGCGGCAGTCCGCAAAGACTGGCCGAGAATGATCGCCGCTTTTTGGCTGAGTTTTTTGCGGTTGATGAAGCTTTACTGGGCGCTGGCAAAGGCAATGGTGACAGCAGGCAAAAGGGTGAAATGCCGCGCGGCCAATCGCGAATGTCTGCACAGGCATTGCGCGCCATTCCCAAATTGTCGGTGGGAGCGTCGGCGGGGCAGGGCGCTTTGACAGGTGATGAATATGCCATAGGGCAGATTGGTTTTGATGAAGGCTGGCTGCGCAGACAAGGGCTGGCCAAGGCGCGATTGAGCATGATTAGTGTTGAAGGGGATTCGATGGAGCCAACATTGCGCAATGGCGATGATATATTGCTGGCGCTTATTGACGTGGGTGATGCCCGCCATATGGCAACGCGCGATGGTATTTATGTGCTGCGCATGGATGATAGTCTGATGGTCAAACGGCTAAGTTTCGCGCCTGATGGGCGACTATCGGTTATTAGCGATAATAAAATTTACCCCTCTCGCCACGGATTATTGCGCGATCAGGTACATATTGTCGGCCAAGTTGTGTGGACGGGTAGGATGCTTTAGGCCGTTTCACTTATCCGTGATGCTATTCCGATTAGAGAGGCATCATTTGTCTTGAATTCTTTTGGCATAAATGACAGTGTTAACTGCTTGTAGCTTGTTCGATCTCGGCTTCATATATATCGCAGCCATACACCTTTGGACCAATCAGTTTGTCAACAGAGCCTATAAATTAGAAATATTGTTCATATTAAATAAATAAGACCGATCCTAATTTTTATAGGAAAGGATTTTTGTAAAATGCAAAAATTAAAAATTATTGCTATTCTATTAATTTTGTTAGGAATGATTTATAATATATATAAACATGCTCTGAAATCATCTGACGGCTTAATAAATATGGAATTTTTCTTCATATTGTTTGTCTTATCCATTGTTAATTTAGGGATAGTATTAATAATGTATTCTATATATAAAAGGCGCTCAAATAAATCAATTGATTCAAAATCATCTGAGCTCTGACCTCAATATTTTCTGCACTTTAACAAGGCTTGCAATCGCGCCATAGCGCTGCCAAATCTGTATCATGTCAAATGTTACAAGTACGGCCAATCAGCCGCCCACAAAACAACCGCCCCTTCGCGCGGCGATTATACCCGTCACGCCTTTGCAGCAAAATTGCACGCTCTTTTGGTGTACCAAAACCAACAAAGCCGCCTTTGTTGACCCAGGGGGTGATTTGCCCAAGCTGAGAGCCGCATTGGAGCAAAGCGGCGCGGTGCTGGAGAAAATTCTTATCACTCATGGCCATATCGACCATTGCGGCGAGGCGGGCAAGCTGGCCAAGGAATATGGCGTGCCGATTGAAGGGCCGCATGAGGAAGACCGTTTCTGGATAGCGCGGCTGGATGAAGATGGCCGCAAATATGGCATTGCTGGTGAAATTTTTGAGCCGGATCGCTGGCTGCTTCATGGCGAGCAAGTGACGGTGGGCGATTTGGTGCTGGATGTTATCCATTGCCCGGGCCACACGCCGGGGCATGTTGTGTTTCATCACGCCCCGTCAAAGCTGGCCATTGTTGGCGATGTTATTTTTCAAGGGTCAATTGGCCGCACGGATTTCCCGATGGGCAATCATCAGCATCTGCTTGACGCGATTACCCAGCGCCTTTGGCCATTGGGCGATGATGTGACTTTTGTGCCGGGGCACGGCCCGACCAGCAATTTTGGTCATGAGCGCAAGACAAACGCCTTTGTAGCGGATGATGTGCTGGCAGCGCGCTAAGTTTTATTGCCATCTAAATATTTTGCGAAGGCACCGGATCTATGGCCAACACCAGCCGTCGCTCACCGCTTCCTGCAATGGGGGGTGAGCGATGAATAGCGGGATGATCTGTTGCCAGTCGCCCCTTGAAAATCCCTACATCGCCACATGAAAGCTGATGAATAGTTTGCGGTTCATCACCCTGTTGAACGCGGCTTGCATCATCGCGATCCAGCCATTGGGTGCCGGAACCTTTATAAGAGGTAATCAGCCTATTTTTCACATAATCACCGTGGAATTTGCGGCAAGCATTGCCGCTTACTACCTCTAGTCGTACTTCCAATTTGGGTGTGTCTGCAATGGGCTGATAGAGGGCGCACAGCTTTTCAATATCCGTAATAAGATTTTGTAGCGCCATTCCTTCTGGAAACCCGCCTTCGACCAGCGCTGTGTTTAATGTGACTGCAATGCTGTCTAATGCAATAGTTACCCGCGCCGCTGCATCTTCATTGCCAACAAGGTCTGCCGCATCAAAAGGTGCAACGCGCTGCCAAATTGTAAGATTGTGTGCATCATCTAATATATCCTGCAAGATTAGCGGGCTATCTGAGATTAAATGCTGATCTGAAATAGCGTGCTGAGACTGAATATTTAGCGGCATAAGTGCTTGCCCTTATCTGTTATTGCTATGATAATGGTATGTAATGATATATTATGCAAAAAACATCTGAGAAGGAGAATGTCAACAGTGAAAAGCCCGATCAGCTTATACACTGCCATTGGTGATCGCTTTGGCATTGCGCTATCCTGTTTATGTTTGGTGCATTGTCTGGCCGTGCCGATTACGCTGGCTTTATTACCAGCGGTGATACAGGCGCCGATGCTGGGTATATTGCACAAAAGTGAATGGCTACATGCTGCGCTGTTAGTGCCCATTTTGTTAATTAGCGGGCCAGTGCTGTTATCCGGTGCGCGGCAAAAGAGCACTATCGGTTATCTCGCTATTGCAGGCATAGGCGCATTGTGCGCTGCGGTCTTTATCCATGAGGAAATGACCGAACAGATTATCACCATTTGCGGCGCGGTTCTTTTGGTTAGCGCGCATATCGCAAATTTGCGCTATCGCGAAATCAATGATGGGTAAAACCGCCGACGATAAGAAACGCATAAATGGCTAAGCCGAGCAGGGTTAGCAGCGTGATGATAGTGCCTATCATTCGGCCAATTTGCGCCTTGCCGCCATCCATGCCGAAACCATGGGCAATGCGGCCCGCCATAAATATATAGCCGACAATCCACAGGCCCATGCTGGCATGGCCTGCAAGTTCCAATGCGGCTATCAGGGCAAGGAAGAAGGGAGCGTTTTCAACGAAATTTGCTTGAGCGCGCATTCGCCGCATAAGGGCATCACTTCCGCCATCACCTGTTCCAATTTTCTCACTGGTGCGGATGCGGCCGATGCGGATGGCCAGCCAGATGTTGATAATCGCCGCAGCACCGGCCATTGAGAGCGTGAGTGTCATGTCCATGTTAAACCCCTTTTCATCCTATAGCGCCATAGCAATAGCTTCGCCAAAGCTGCGGACAAGCGTTAAATGGAATAAAGCAGCGCAATTGATGCTGTAAAAGGTGAGAGCAGACTTGCACAATTGCAAAAAACAGCTATAGCCGCCGCCTTACGCGCAACAATGTCCG
>CAZAHS010000122.1:0-7439 GCA_964484855.1 uncultured Sphingomonadaceae bacterium
TGGAACCGCTTTAACCGCAATAGCGGCGGCACATTTGTTGAAAAATGCTGCCATTTCTTTGATTTGATGCGCTGCATATTGCGTGATGAGCCGGTGCGTATTTTTGCCAGTGGCGGGCAGGATGTGAACCATCTTGATGAGCTTTATAATGGCGAAACGCCGGATATTATCGATAATGGTTTTGTGTTGATTGATTTTGCGAGCGGCGCGCGTGCAGTGCTGGATCTGTGTATGTTTGCAGAAGGTGCCGAGCAGCAAGAAGATATCTCGCTTATTGGCGATGCGGCTAAGCTGGAGGTGAAAATCCCCGCAGCAACCGTGACCTTCTCTCCGCGCAATCCCAAAGGCGCGATCGTGGAAAAGATTGAGACACCGGCGGATGCTCTGGCCGCAGGGGATCATCATGGTGCCACCTATTTTCAATTGCGCGATTTTCATGCCGCTTTAACAAATGGCGGAGCGGCAAAAGTGGGCGCGATGGATGGCCTTCGCGCCGTGCAAATGGGGCTGGCCGCGCAGGAATCAATTGTCACTGGCCTGCCGGTCACGCTAAATTTTGCTACGCTCTGACGCCAGATAAGCATAAGGATAAAAGATGCAGAACATTCCCCCTATAGGTTTTGGTTTTTGGAAAGTGGCCCCAGAAGATTGCGCGCAAACGCTTAATGATGCGCTGGATGCCGGTTATCGCCATTTCGATTTTGCTGCGGATTACGCCAATGAACATGCGCTAGGCCCTGCGCTTAGCCAGGCGATTTCGAGCGGCAAGGTGAAACGCGAAGAATTGTGGATCACATCGAAATTGTGGAACACATTTCACGCGCCAGAGCATGTTGAACTGGCCTGCCGCAAGACATTGGATGATTTGCAATTGGATTATCTTGATCTGTATTTGGTGCATTTCCCCATTGCGCTGAAATTTGTGGCCATTGAAACGCGCTATCCGCCCGAATGGTTTAATGATCCGGCCGCAGACAACCCCAAAATGCACCCTGTAAAAGTGCCATTACATGCCACTTGGGCCGCGATGGAAAATCTGGTGAGCAGCGATCTGGTCCGCCAAATTGGCGTGTGCAATTATAACAGCGCTTTGCTGCATGATCTGATGCGCTATGCGCAGATTGCGCCGTCCATGTTGCAGATAGAGGCGCACCCATTTCTCACCAATGAAAAGCTTATCCGGCTGGCCAAAAATTATGGCTTGGACGTTACCGCTTATTCGCCGCTGGGCGCGTCTTCCTATGTCGAAATTGGCATGGCGGGGGAAAGCGATAGCGTGCTGGATACAAAAGAAGTTAAAGCCATTGCACAGGCGCATGGTAAGTCTGCGGCGCAAATTGTCCTGCGCTGGGGGTTGCAGCGCGGCACTGCGGTTATTCCCAAAACCGTGAAAGCCAGCCGCATGGCAGAGAATATTGCGCTGAATGATTTTATGTTAAGCGATGATGATATGGCAATCATTAGCGGCCTGAACCGCAATAAGCGTTTTAATGACCCTGGCGTTTTTGCCGAGGCAGCGTTTAACACCTTTCACCCAATATATGATTGAGCAAATATGATGGCAGATAAGGACTTTCCCGCAATAATAACCGCTCATGAGGCGCGTGATTTGCCCAATTATATTGCGGCCAATAAAGAGAACATTGATGCGCAGCTTCATGCTGTAGGCGCGGTGCTGCTGCGCGGTTTTGATGTTCCTAATGCCGATGCGTTTGATGCTGCGGTGCAGGGCTATGGCGCGGACAATTTTGCCTATGCGCAATCTTTGTCCAATGCAGTGCGGGTGAATGTGACCCCGCGTGTTTTTACCGCCAATGAAGCACCGCCACAGACCAGCATCTATCTGCATCATGAAATGGCGCAGACGCCTATCTATCCGTCAAAACTGTTCTTTTATTGTGAAATTGCACCGGGTGAGGGCGGGGCAACGCCAATTTGTCGATCAGACTTGCTGTTGCAGCAAATGGCGCAGGATACTCCGCAATTGCTATCGGCATTTGCCAGCAAGGGTGTGCGCTATACCAATGTCATGCCGCCCGCTGATGATAGCGGTTCAGGGCAGGGGCGCAGTTGGAAAAGCACGCTGGGCGCAGAAACAAAAGATGCAGCCGAGGCACGTTTGGCCAAATTGGGCTATAGTCATGAATGGTTGGATGATGGCAGCCTGCGCGCAACGACGCCAATATTGCCCGCTGTGTGCACATTGGCAGATGGCCGCCAGACATTTTTCAACCAGCTTATCGCGGCCTTTCGCGGCTGGAGTGATAGCCGCAACACGGCCCATAAATCGGTATGCTTTGGCGATGATATGCCAATCACTGGCGCAGATATGGAGCCAGTTATCGCCATGTCGGAAGCGCTGACTTATGATCTGCAATGGCAGGCAGGTGATGTGGCCTTGCTAGACAATTATCTGGTTATGCACGGGCGGCGACCCTTTAGCGGCAAGCGCAGAGTGCTGGCGTCTTTGCTTTCCTAATCTGCCTCAATTCACTCTAACGCGCCCAAACTCACTCTAACCCGTTAGTCTTGATCTTGTCGAAGGGCGGTACATTTTGCGCGATGCTGATGGGCGTGGTTCGACAGGCTCACCACTAACGGTATATTGCTTGCACCATGCCCCAGCCCGTTAGTCTTGATCTTGTTAAAGCGCGTTTCTCTGTGCACGCCGTCCAGCCAATAGCCACATAATCACATTACTGGCCAAAATTGCTGCATTGCAGATATAATATGGAGCGCCAAAGCTCTCGCCGCGCGCCAGCCCTATGGGTGAGAAAAGCAGATAAAGCGCCACAACGCAGGAAAAGAGCGTCACAGCCAATGGCTGGGCATAGCGCCAAGGGGTGAGATCGACCTTTTCATTAGGTGCAAATTGCCACGGGCTTTTGCGCGGGTAAAGCGCGCCGCAGGCCAGCATGATGCCCATTTCTATAACAAATAATATGGCATATTGGTGGATGAAATGCAGGGTAATGGCCTCATCAAAAACAAAGCGCAGCAGGGCATAAACAGTAATGTGAAAGACAATCACGATTTTCGCGCCAAGTGCAGGCACCCGCGCGGTGAAAAGCCCGACAATGACGATCACGATTGTGGGGATATTATAAAAGCCGGTGAAAACACGTATAACTTGCCATAGTCCATCGGGCGAAAAATAGAGCATAGGGGCGATGGCGAAGGATATAAGCGCAATGGCTATGCTAGCGATTTTGGCCGTTTTTACCATATCGGCATCGCTCATCACGGTTTTTTGCATGGGCGCATAGATATCAAGCGTGAACAATGTTGCCGCGCTGTTGAGCAGGGAGTTGAATGAACTGAACACTGCGCCCAGCAATACCGCCAAAAAGAACCCCGCCATCCACACTGGCAAAACATCGCGGATAAGCTGCGGATAGGCTTGGTCAAAGCTGGAGAGGCTTGGCCCATAAAGATGAAAGGCAATGACGCCGGGGATCATCATCATGAACGGCACCAGCAATTTGAAAAAGCCTGAGAACAGCACTCCCTTTTGCCCCTCGGCCAGTGACGCCGCACCCAATGTGCGCTGAATGACATATTGGTTGGTGCACCAATAGAATAAATTGGCAAAAATCATGCCGGTAAAAATGGTGCCAAATGGCGTTGGGTCATCGCTAGCGCCAATGGCATTCAGCTTGTCGGGATGGTCGGTGAGCAGGCGATTAAAGCCTGCCCCGAAATCACCATTGCCCAGTGCAATTAGGCCCAGCACTGGCACCAATATACCTATAATAAGCAGACCCACGCCGTTGAGCGTATCCGATACCGCAACCGCTTTTAATCCTCCAAAAATGGCGTATAGCGACCCGATAATGCCGATGCCGATAATGGTGATGATAAGCGTCGGGAAATAATCCAAACCCAAAGCACTTGGCAGATCAAAAAGCTGGATAACCGCGATGGAGCCGGAATAAAGCACTGACGGGATAGTCACCAACCCATAGCCGAGCATGAAGAGCAGCACGGAAAGCCGACGCACATCTTCATCAAAGCGGTTGGCCAGAAATTCGGGCAGGGTGGTAAAGGCGCCGGTCAGATAGCGGGGCAGGAATATCAGCGCCATGGCAATGGTGGCAATGGCGGCGGTAACTTCCCATGCCATGCTGGACATGTTGAACCGGTAAGCCGAACCATTTAGGCCAATAAGCTGTTCCGCCGATAAATTGGTGAGCAGTAGCGAACCAGCAATAAAAACCGCCCCCAAACCGCGACCGGCCAGAAAATACCCGTCCTTACTATCCACCTCACCGCGCGTTTTACGCCAGCTAATATAAGCCACGAGCCCCATGAAAAAGGCGCAGGATATTATGGTAAGAAGAGCATTAGCGCCGGTCATGGCAAGGGTTTAGCGCGTGATATGGGGGATGCAAGCTGGTGTTTAATCTATATAGTCTTCCAATGCTTTTTGGTCAGATTGTATTTCTAGACTATTGAGCAAACACCTTGGATATTGTCGTCTAGTATCAAACGTCCAAATTCGCGATATTGAGCGCGTTTTCCTGGATAAATTCGCGGCGTATTAAGCGCATATTCACACACCAACCGCAGGCGCTCCCCTCAGCAAGCCCTCACTGCTCAAATCTTCATCCAAGTCAGGCCAGTGGATACCAAAGCCGCCGCCTGATATTTCCCAACGGGTAAGCTGCTGGGCCGAGGCACTGGCAAGTCTCGGGAACCAGGCGAGTGGTACTGAGATGGTGCGGCCATCCATTAGGTCGACAATCAGGCTGGCCTCATCAAAGCGCACATCGGCAATTCTTTCGTCGGTAATTTTAGCTGAAATATTCATGCCATGCCTCCAGAAGCTGATTATTATGTGTAGCAACCAGAGACAATATAGCATTAATCTCATGTCTGCGGAAACCAATGTTGCGCGCCAAGGCTACAGGCTCTAGCCAAGCCTTTAATGATGCACCGGCTTTGTCAACATGAACATGCGGCGGCTCATTTGGCTCATGGCTGTAAAAATAGAAGCGATAGCCATTAATCCGCAAGATTGTAGGCATGGCTGATGCCCCTAAACATCCAAATTGGCCACATTGAGCGCATTTTCCTGAATAAATTCGCGGCGTGGTTCGACGATATCGCCCATAAGACGCGTGAAGATTTCATCGGTTATATCAGCGTCTTCCACCCGCACTTGCAGCAATGAACGGTTTTCAGGGTCCAGCGTGGTTTCCCAAAGCTGTTCGGCGTTCATCTCGCCAAGGCCTTTATAACGCTGCACAGCCAACCCTTTGCGTCCGGCCGCCATAACCGCTTCTAACAGGTCCGTTGGCCGCGCGATTATTGTGCCTTTTGCGGCGGCATTGGGGTTGTCATCATTATCATCAGACGTACCGCCGGTTTTTACCAAAGTGCTGGCGTCGCTATATATATCGGCGCGTTCGCTGGCCAGTTTATGCAATTTGCGCCCCTCTGCGCTGGTCAGGAATTTGGCGTCGATAATGTGATGGTCATCCACACCGCGCCATGAGCGGGTGAAGAGATAGCCGCCTTCTTCCGACATGGTGCCGACCCAGCGGCTGTCTTCATCCCCGGCCTGCAACCATTTGGCAGTGGCCTGAACGGCGGCGGTGCGACCTGCTGCCTCTAAATCGGGGTTGAGCGCGCCTTTTAGCGCCATAGCCTCAACAATGTCAGTATGATAACGGCGCGGAGCATAGGCCATTAGCGCCTTCATCCGCCGCGCATGTTCCACCAAATTGGCCAGATCATTAGAAGCAATTTGTCCGCCGCCAGATGTGTTCAGCACCTTATCCTGAAGGCCAGCATCAATTAAATAGGCGTCCAGCGCGGGGTCATCTTTTAGATAGACTTCGGACTTGCCCTTGCTGACCTTATAAAGCGGCGGCTGCGCGATATAAAGATGGCCATTGCGGATAATCTCCCCCATTTGCCGGTGGAAGAAGGTCAGCAGCAAGGTGCGAATATGCGCGCCGTCAACATCGGCATCGGTCATGATAACGATTTTGTGATAGCGCAATTTGCCGACATCAAATTCATCACGAATGCCAGTGCCCATGGCCTGAATAAGTGTGCCAACCTCTTTGGAAGATATGATGCGGTCAAAACGCGCACGTTCAACATTCAAAATCTTACCTTTAAGCGGCAAAATGGCCTGATATTGGCTATCGCGCCCCTGTTTCGCAGAGCCGCCAGCGGAATCACCCTCGACCAAAAACAGTTCGGATTTGGCCGGATCACGCTCGCGGCAATCAGAGAGTTTGCCGGGCAGGGAGGCAATATCCATCGCGCCTTTGCGGCGGGTAAGCTCTCGCGCCTTTTTGGCCGCTTCACGCGCGGCAGCCGCTTCGATAATTTTTTGCACAATTTGCGCGGCGGATTGCGGGTTTTCTTCCAGCCATTCCGCCATTTTATCGGCCATCAGGCTTTCCAGCGGCTGGCGCACTTCAGAGCTAACCAGCTTATCCTTGGTTTGCGAGGAGAATTTGGGATCAGGCAGTTTTACCGAGACAATGGCGGTCAGCCCTTCGCGCATATCATCGCCGGTCAGCTTAACCTTTTCCTTCTTCATGGCGCCCGAACGCTCTGCATAGGTGTTGAGTGTGCGGGTTAATGCCGCACGGAAGGCCGCCAAGTGCGTGCCGCCATCGCGCTGCGGAATATTGTTAGTGAAGCACAGCACATTTTCATAATAGCTGTCATTCCACTCCAGCGCGACATCGATGGTCACATCATCGCGCGTGCCGGAAATGGCAATAGGTTCCTGAACCAGCGCCACTTTGTTGCGGTCAAGAAAGCTAACAAATGCGCCAATGCCGCCCTCATAATAAAGGTCATGCTCTACATGCTCTTCGGAGCGTTCATCGCGCAGGATGATACGCACACCGGAATTAAGGAATGCAAGCTCGCGGTAGCGATGTTCCAGCTTGTCAAAGTCAAATTCGGTGATTTTGAACGTATCTGGCGAAGGCAGAAAAGTAACGCGGGTGCCTTTTTTATCGCCTGATTTGCCAATAACTTTTAGCGGGGCAACGGCATCGCCAAAGGCAAAACGCATATAATGTTCTTCACCATCGCGCCAGACATTCAGGTCCAGCCATTCGGACAGGGCATTGACCACCGAAACCCCAACGCCGTGAAGCCCGCCGGAAACTTTATAGGCATTCTCATCATTGGTATTATCAAATTTGCCGCCAGCATGAAGCTGAGTCATGATGACCTCTGCAGCAGAGACGCCCTCTTCTTTATGCATGCCCACAGGAATGCCGCGGCCATTATCTTCCACCGCTACACTGCCATCGGCATTTAGCGTGATGATAACATGGTCGCAATGCCCGGCCAGCGCCTCGTCAATCGCATTGTCGGATACCTCAAACACCATATGGTGCAGGCCGGAGCCATCATCAGTATCGCCAATATACATGCCCGGACGTTTGCGCACCGCATCAAGG
>CAZAHS010000123.1:0-7391 GCA_964484855.1 uncultured Sphingomonadaceae bacterium
TGCAGTTTGCGCAAAGCATTATCAATTCAGAAGCTGCGACCGCTTAGCAATAGCACAGCAAAAAACCTAGCTTTTCTGCGGGTTTCGGGGTTTTCATCTGGTCTTTTCTACCCTATATAGATGGGGCAACAACGAAAGGATTTTCCCATGAAGGGTGATGAAAAAGTCATTGAATTTTTGAACGAAGCTCTGAAAAACGAGCTGACCGCTGTGAACCAATATTGGCTACACTATCGCATGCTAAATGATTGGGGTGTGGCCAAGCTGGCTGAATTTGAACGCCACGAGTCGATAGACGAAATGAAGCATGCCGATCAATTGGCAGAGCGTATTTTGTTCTTGGGCGGCCTGCCCAATTTCCAATTGCTGGGCCGTTTGAAAATCGGCGAATCAGTTGAGGAGATCCTCAAAGCAGATTTGGCGTTGGAAGATGTCGCCTGCGCGCTGCTCAAAGACGCAGTCGCTTACGCCGAATCTGTCCGCGATTTTGTCAGCCGTGACTTGTTTGCGTCTATCTTGGCGAGCGAGGAAGAGCATGTCGATACATTGGGCAAACAATTTGAAATGATTGAGCGCATGGGCATTGAAAACTATGTGCAGCTACAATCAAACCCTGTTGAAGCAGGTTAATCAAAATCTGCCCCATAGCGGCATATAACCAATAACAAAAAGGCGCCGGAATATAATGCTCCGGCGCCTTTTTTATGCATGTTATCTGCTAAAGTGAAACTTTATCACATACGCCCAAATGCCTGGCCAGCAGCAGCCGGCTCTCTATTATAGCTATGACTGCGTTCAACCAGCGGGTTGGTTTCTTTTTCAAGAGCCGACAAAGAGACATCAAACAGGCTGCGCAATCCAACCACAAGGGGTAGCAATTCATCAGGCTCTTCGCGATGCTCCAAACATTGGCGCGCGCCCATTTCAATTTGCTCAGCCAAATCAGTGAGACGCTCTGCGCCAAACTGCGCTGACTCGCCTTTTAATGTATGTGCAGGAATGACCAAAGCAGCGGCATTTTTCTCTCTTATGGCCTGCTCAATTGCTGCGACAGATTTGATACCATCTTCGCGAAAATAGCCCAATATACGCACAAAATCAGCGCCAAGCACCGCCCGCGTTTCTGAAAAACTGCCCCAATTTATAATCTTGTCGGTATTCTCACTCACAGCCAAAAGCTCCTCATAGTGCTCCCTGATCTTGCTGTTGATAATAATAGCGATAAGTAAATAGTTAGTTGAAAAGTCACCAATATCGCAATTAGATATTAGTTATGGAAACTCCCTAAATTATAGGGAAAAGCGCCGTATAATAAAGGTTGCCCACAATAAAATGACATAAGACGCTATGATAAGGGCCTTAGGGTCAGGCCCTAGATTTCTGGCCCTAACCTTTGCTATTATGATAAGGGTTTTTGGGCGACCGTAAATTCAGGCGCACAGGAACAGCATCAAAACCAAGATCGCGTCTAATGCCATTAATCAAATAACGCTTATAGCTTTCCGGCAAGCTATCAAGGCGCGTGCCGAACAGCACAAAGCCGGGCGGGCGTATTTTCGCCTGTGTTATAAATCGCAGCTTGATGCGTTTACCGCCCGGTGCAGGTGGCGGTGTTTTGGCCAGAGCATCATCAAACCAGCGATTGAGCAAGGCGGTGGGAATACGCCGCGACCATGAACGGCGAACCGTAAAGGCGGCCTTTATCATTTGGTCCAGCCCTTTGCCCGTGGCCGCAGAGACCGTGATTACCGGAACGCCGCGAACCTGAGCCAGCCCTTCGTTCAGCGCTTCCCTAATCCCATTATAAAGATAGCTGCCATCTTCAGCGACATCCCATTTGTTAATCGCCACTATAAGGGCGCGGCCTTCCTGCAAAACGCGGTCGGCAATTTTCAGATCCTGCACTTCCAAACCTTTGGTCGCGTCGAGCAGCAGGACAACCACCTCCGCAAAGTCAATAGCGCGCCGCGCATCCGCGACTGACAGCTTTTCCAGCTTTTCGGTAACCTTGGCCTTTTTGCGCATACCCGCTGTATCAATCAGCTTAACCGGACGCATGGCACCTTCATCATCCTGCCATTGCCAATCGATGGCAATGCTATCGCGCGTAATACCCGCTTCCGGACCGGTAATCAGCCTGTCTTCGCCAAGCAGCTTATTAATCAATGTTGATTTGCCCGCATTGGGGCGGCCAACAATAGCAAGCTGTAAAGCCCCCAGTTCTTCTTCACTGGGTACAAATTCGATATCCGGTGCATCGGGGTCGATAACCACATCCACCATAGGCTGCGCCAATGCCGCATCTTTTACCAATGCATCTTCGCTGGCCTGCTCGATATGCGGCCGCAAGGCACCAAATAGATCGGCCAGACCCTCGCCATGTTCAGCGCTTAACGCAACCGGCTCACCCAGCCCCAGGCTGTAACTTTCCAATATGCCGCTTTCGGCGGCACGGCCCTCGGCCTTATTCACCACCAATATAACAGGGGTTTTGCTGGCACGCAGCCAGCGGGCAATTTCTTCATCCAGCGGCGTTAGACCAGCGCGCGCATCAATCACGAATAAGGCTGCAATAGCGCTGCCAACCGCTGCCTCTGTCTGCTTGCGCATCCGCCCGGGCAGGCTAGCGGCATCTTCATCCTCATAACCTGCGGTATCAACAATCTGAAATTTCAGGCCGAGCAGATCCGCCTCACCAAAGCGGCGGTCACGCGTTACGCCTGGCTGGTCATCAACCAGCGCAAGACGCTTACCCACCAGGCGGTTAAACAAAGTGGACTTGCCGACATTGGGGCGACCGATAATGACGATTTCAGGAAGCATGATTGGTCCTTACCAGTTTACGGCAAGAGCGCAAAGTGGAAGACAAGAGTTAATTATATGGTCGCTATTACCAAGTTAGCGGAACGCCGAAATCTTGCCGCTATCATCCAGAATGATAAGAGTGCCATCAACCACAATCGGCGCGACTGTTACTGATTTATCCACATCATACATTAGCGTTATGCTGCCATCACTGGGCGCAATAGCCATCACCTCGCCTTTTGACGAAGCAACAATAAGGCGATTACCCGCCAATATAGGGCCCGTCCAACGGATAGCGCCTTTTTTCTTCTTGGGCGATTCCCATCGTTGTAATTCTGCAATCCAGCGCACTTTACCAGTGGTGCGCGCTATACAGAGCAATTTTGCATCATCGGTCAGCGCAAAAAGCCACTCACCGGCAAGTGCAGGGGTTGATGTGCCGGCAATGTTAATTTCCCAAATACGTTGACCAACGGTCAACTGATAGGCAGCCATTCGGCCGCCTTCGCCCAGTGCATAAACACGGCCACGATCAATAATAGGATCAGCATCAATATCGGATAATGTTGCAACGGCGGTTGAAATTCTGGTGCGCGCTAAAGCATCAGACCAAACATTGGTGCCATTTTCAAATCTATAGGCAGACAGCTCACCAGAGGAAAAACCGGCAATGATGGTCGCTTGACCAGCAGCAGGCGCGGCAACACCAAAAACACCGGCCTGACGGTTAGATGCTGCCTCGCTCCACAACACTTCACCATTTGCAGCATTAAGAGCAAAAAGCTGGTTATCCTGCGTCATCACATAAGCAGAGTTAAATGCTAATGTGGGCGAACCACGTAGCGGCCCAGCGGGTTTAACCCGCCATATAATTTCCCCATCACTGGCATTTAACGCGGCAACTTCGCCAACACCATTTGTAACAAAAATCTGGCTGCCCAATATGCTAACGCCGCCGCCAAAGACAGAAGGCCGCCCATCGCCTTTAACGGAAAAGTCAACAGACCAGACGCGATTGCCGCTTGCCAGATCAAAAGCATGAATTTGGGCATTGGTGTCTATCACGAAAACGCGGCCATCTGATGAAACCGGAGCAGATGCCAAGCGCGCCCGCGAAGATGAACCTGCAATTTGCGCAGTCCATGCGCGTGTAGGCGATGCGCCAAGCGCAACATGGCCTATATTTTTTGAAGCATTACCGCCTGATTGTGACCATGATGGGTTACGCACAGCGGGGGGAATGATAACCGATGTTGCGGCAATAGCAGGGTCAACTTGCGCGCTGGTTTCAGTATTGGTCAGCACATTGGTGCGCTGGCCAAATGTGGGGGTTATATTGGGCTTTTCATCATCACTGCCAAAGGCATTACATCCGCCCAGAGCAAGCGACATTGCCACTGTTACACCCAGCATAAGCCGGTTCATATTAGAAATTAGCTTCATATAACTTCCCAATTCACACACTTTGCAGTGCACAATCCCCTTGATGCCGCCCCGTTTATCGCCGCAATATATAGGTAATAAATAGCACCCTTATTATTCCGTTGGTGCGCTTTCAGCTTCTTCGCCTTCAGTGTCATTTTTCTCTTCGTCCAAATCAATGGTATCAATGCCCAATAAGCCCGCCATCTGGCTGGCGCGATCGCGCACTGTAGCAGGCACATTTTTATCTTTGGCAAGCTCAGCAAAAATTGGCCCCGCCAAATCAGGTTTTTCCATTTTCAGATGAGCGATGGCAACCATTTCACCAGCGCTGCCAAACCATGGCGCCCCCGGCACTGCCAGCGGCTTCATTCGTTCAATCACCTTTGCAGGCTCCATTGTATCAAATTCGGCCAATGTCTGGCGTATAAGGGCAAGATCGCGAAACTCTTGCGGCACATCGCCATCAGCAGCAATGGCGGCAAAATTCTTATTCGCTTGCTCAGCCTTACCCTGTTTCGATAGCAATCCGGCCTCCCCAACACGCGCAAGGGCGCGATATCCTGGCTGATCGGCATCTTTTAACGGTTTTAAGGCATTGATCGCGCCATCAACATTACCGCGCGTATCTGCATCAAGGGCAGAAATAAATTCTTCGCTTTTAACGCCAGAGGCTTCTTCAAGACTGTTCTGGTAAAATAACCAGCCGCCAAAAGAGGCAAGGCCAATAACGATGACAGCGATAGTAATCAGGCCGTAATTCTGCCAAAACATGGCAAGCTGATCTTCGCGCATGGCCTCATCAACCTCGCGTGAAAACAGTTCGGCACTGTTATCTGTCTTGTCACCCGGGCCGTTTGACGGGCCGCCTGCGGGTTTTGGCGTTGAAGGTTTGCGCGCCACCTTGATATCCCTCTCTAAAAATCACTCACTATATTAATATTCGCGCTCTTTAGCTGCGAATGCCGATGCTTTCCATCGCTATTTTGGTTAAATGGCGGGATTGGGCCGAATTTGCTTTCAAACGCATCATGGTTTGTCGCGCACCGGCTGAACAATCAATGAAGCTCGTCCAAAAAATAGCCTATTATCGCATCACATCCTTACCCGATACACCGCCATAAAGTGCGGCATAGCGCGCGATCATATCTTTCTCATCAAAATCGTTTTGCGCTTTTTGCAGGTTGGCGGCGCCCAGTTTAGCCCGCAAATCCGCACTGCCGACCAGCGTATCCAGAGCGTTTTGCAGGCCCGCCATATCCGGCGGTGCTGCCACATAGGGCGCGTTCAGACTGCTGACCATATTGGCCACATCGCCAACATCGCTTGCTATAACCGGCAATCCTGCGGCCATCGCCTCCATTAATGAAATTGGAAATTGTTCACTATCAGACGTCAGCGCAAAAATATCAAATAGACCAACATAACGTGCCGGGTCAGCAAGAAAGCCGGGCATAACCAGCTTATCCTTTATGCCCATAGCCTCCGCCTTGGCGGCAATTGCATCTTTTTCAGGCCCTTCTCCAATTATGACCAAACGGATATTGCCCGGACAATTGGCCACCAGCTCAACCAGCCGCGGGATATTTTTAACTGGCCGCAATCCCGCAATTGTGCCGACCACAATTTCATCAGCTTTTGGCTTAAAACCGGGGATAGCGCCCTTTTGCGGTTTCTTTGTATAAGCTGCCAAATCTATGCCATTGGGGATAAGCTGGATCTGCCCCTTGGGCCGGTGCCATGCTGTTTGCGCGATATGCGCCAGCCTTTGTGAGGGAACAACCAAAGCGCTGCTTTGCGAAAGGCCAACAGTGCGAAACCAGTTGCGGCGACGTTTCAGCCGGTGCTGCTCATCACTGTTAAAACCATCCTCATGATGGATAAGCGGTGCCAGTTTTTCATATCGTCCAAAAATGCTGTGCGCCATAACCGCATCCATTGACCCCCAATTATAAGTAAGGATCAAGTCATAAGGCCGCATCGCTATTGCTAGGTAACGGTAACGGGTGATAGCGGGCTTTCCCTCTAGCGACGGAAATTTTTCCGGAAAACGCACTCTGGCCTTTGCGCCAATAGCTTTTTTCGCCCCCATTGCACCGGGAATTGCACTGACAATATCATGATGGACATGGCCGCCCATTGCATTGATAAGCTGAACGCAGCGCGCTTCTTTACCGCCATGATCGAATGTTGAGTGCAAATGCAACAAGCGCACTGTTTTGCCTGCTTTACCCGCTTTGCCCATTTTGTCTTTATTGCTCATGCGGCCGCCTCCACTTGCGCCAACATTGTGCTTATTGCGTGCCGGGCTTCGGGTTCATCCAATGTCGGCGCATGGCCGGTATTGGCGATTTCTGCGATAGCCATATGGCTTTGCCGCTTTTGCATCTCGGCGGCGCTGGCGCTGCTTAAAATATCACTATTTTCACCGCGTACTAGCAATAAAGGCGTATCACCCAGTGAATCAAAAGCAGGCCATAAATCCATGCCTGCCTCCCCGCCGGGTATGGCAAAAGGCTCGGCAATGCGCATATCATAATCAAGCACGATGCGGCCACTGCCGGTTACTTTCATCAAACGCTTCGACATGGTCAGCCAGCCATGCATATCTAAATTAGGATAGATATTGGCAAAATCCTCTGCCAGCCAGCGCGCAGCATGCATCCATGTCGGGAAGCTGCGCCCCTGCCCAACATAATCGCGAATACGCGCCAGCCCCTCTTCATCAATTTGCGGACCAATATCATTGAGCAAAAGCCCCTTGACGCGGCCCGGACGCGTTGATGCCAAAAGCATGGAGATAATGCCGCCCAGCGATGTGCCAAAGGCGATAAATTCCTCTATTCCTTCCTGTGCCAGCAATGCCTCTACATCATGCACATAGGTTAGCGGGGCATAGCTGAGTGGATCTTTGGCATAAGCGCTATCCCCCCGCCCGCGCAGATCAACACAGATAACCCGCCAATATTCACTCAGATGCTCAGCCAAATCCTCAAAATCGCGGGCATTGCGGGTTAGGCCCGGCAAACAGATTATCGGCAAGCGCTCCTGCCCCGCTGCACGCCCACGCGCAGGGTAATCGCGAAAATGCAGACGCAGGCCGTCATTCGACCACCAATAGCCATTTTCATAATTATATGCTGATTTCTGGCTCATCTGCCTTG